>DATBPR010000602.1:0-13724 GCA_036561285.1 Candidatus Limnocylindrales bacterium
CGGTCCGGGTCGACGGCCGAGCCGATGGTCTCCGCGAGGCGGGAGAGGAGCGACAGCTCGCGGAGGTCGACGAGGGCGGCGGCCGAGACCGCGCGGCGACCGGCCGCCTCGGTCGCGGCGAGCGTGAGCGCGGTCGCGACCGTCGATGCGGCTGCGTCGAGGGCGGCGCGATCGGCGATGGAGCCCGTGACCACGACCGCCCCGACCGGCTCGCCGTCGGCCGCGATCGGGCGGCGCATCTCGGACGAGGCCTCGCCGCCGGTGTCGGGTTCGTCGGCGGCGACCGCGGCAACGACCGCTCCGCCGCTGTCCTCGACACGGATCGCTCCGCCGGGGATCAACCCGGCCGCCGCCTCGAGGAGCGGCTGGATGGCAGCCGCGTCGAGCAGACGGTCGAGCGAGGGGTGGGCCACGGCCGGAGCCGGGCCGTCAGGCCGTGGCGGCGGCGATCGCGGCGTCCCGGTCCGCGTGGACGGGGAACAGGCTCGCCATCCCGCTGCGCTCGAGGACACGGCCGACCGACGGGCCCGGCGCGGCGAGGAACAGCACGGTCGGACCCTCGTCGTCGGCCTCGCTGCCGAGGTCATGGATCGCCTGCCAGCCATCGTCGGGCGAGATGGGCTCGCGACCGCGGGCGAGCAGGGCGATCGAGTGGATCGCGACGAGCCCGGAGCTGCCCATGTAGGTCAGCCCGCCGAGGTCCAGGACGACGCGGGTCGCGCCGCCGGCGATGGCGACCCGCCCGGCGTCGATCACCTGCTCGAAGTTCGAGCCGTCGAGCTCGCCGCTCAGGGCGATGACGGCGAGGTCAGCGCTCGGTCGCTCGGTCGTGATGTCCATGGTCGCCCTCCTGGGCCTCCCTCGCGGCCCCGTCCGCCGCGGGCCGCAGCCGCTTGGTCACGGTCACCTCGTTGCCACCTCCCGGCAGGATACGGTGGTCCATGGCGTCCGTCAGGGTCCGGGCGAGGTGGATCCCCATCCCGCCGAACGGCCGATGCGCCAGCGGCAGGTCAAGTCGCGGCTCGGGCACGGACCGGGGATCGAACGGCGGAGCGGAATCGCGCAGCCGGACGATTATCGCCTCGGCGTCCGCCACGCCCTCCAGCTCGATCTCGCCCGGGGCGTGCCGGTAGCCGTGCTCGATCACGTTGCAGGCGAGCTCGTCGACCGCCTGGACGATGTCCGACGTCGTCTCCTCGTCGGCGTCGACGGACGCCGCGAGCGCCCGGACGAAGGCGCGGCCCTCGGCGAGGCGGCCCGCGTCGGCCGTGATCGTGAGGCGGGCCGGCGCCCCCGAGGCGGCCGTCATGTCGTGCGTCGACTGCTCGTGCTCGGCATCGTCGGCCCGGTCAGCTGATCCGGGCGAAGTCGGCCGTCGAACGCTTGAGGAACTTGCCGGCGCCCTTGCGGCCCGTGAACCGGCCGTCGCGGACGATGACCGAGCCGCGCGAGAGGACGATGTCGGACCGGCCCCGGACCAGGCGGCCCTCGTAGCACGAGTAGTCGACGTCCATGTGGTGGGTCTTCGCGCTGATCGTCCGGGTCGCCTTCGGGTCGTAGATCACGACATCGGCGTCCGAGCCGGCCGCGATCGTGCCCTTCCGCGGGAACATCCCGAACAGCTTCGCAGGCGCGGTCGACACGATCTCGACCCAGCGCTCCGGGGTGATCCGGCCCGCGACGACCCCGCCGTCGTGGAGCAGGTCCACCCGGTCCTCGACCCCGGGCAGCCCGTTCGGGATCTTCCGGAAGTCGCCCTGGCCGAGCTCCTTCTGGCCCTCGAAGTCGAACGGGCAGTGGTCCGTCGAGACGAGCTGGAGGTCGTCCTTGATCAGGCCGGTCCAGAGCTCCTCCTGGTGGTCGGCCGGGCGGAGCGGCGGCGAGCAGACGAACTTCGCGCCCTCGAACCCGTTGCCGAGGTCGTCGAGCGAGAGGAACAGGTACTGCGGGCAGGTCTCGGCGAAGGCGCCGACGCCGCGATCGCGGGCCTCGCGGACGGCGTTCATCGCGTCCCGGGCGGACAGGTGGACGATGTACACGGGGACGCCGGCGGCCTCGGCGAGGCGGATGACGCGGTTCGTCGCCTCACCCTCGAAGATCGGGTAGCGGGCGACGCCGTGGTAGTACGGATCCGTCTTGCCCTCGCCGACGAGGTCGGCGGCGACGACGTCGATCGCCATCCCGTTCTCGGCGTGCATCATGATCAGACCGCCGTTCTTCGCGGTCTGCTGCATCGCCCGGAAGATCGCCCCGTCGTCGCTGTAGAAGACGCCCGGGTAGGCGGTGAAGAGCTTGAAGTCCGGGATCCCCTCGGCGACGAGCCCGTCCATCTCCTTGAGCGTGTCGTCGTTGACGTCGCTCATGATCATGTGGAACCCGTAGTCGGCGACCGCGTTGCCCTCGGCCTTGGCGTGCCACGCGTCGAGGCCCTGGCGGAGGCTCTGGCCCTTCGACTGGACGGCGAAGTCGACGATCGTGGTCGTGCCGCCGAAGGCAGCCGCCCGCGTGCCGGTCTCGAAGGTGTCCTTGGCGAAGGTGCCGCCGAACGGCAGCTCCATGTGGGTGTGGACGTCGATCGCGCCCGGGATCAGCCATCGCCCGGCGGCGTCGATCGTCTCGTCGGCGGTCACGCTGCCGGCCAGGCCCGTGCCGATCTGGGCGATCGTCTCGCCCTCGATCAGGACGTCGGCCGCGGTCGATCCGTCGGCCGTGACGATCGTGCCGTTGGTGATGAGCGTTCGCATCGGGCGCCTCCTCGCAATCGACCCGTCGAGGATAGCGAGTGCTCCCGAAGGCGATCGGCTCCGTCCCGGCCGAGGCCTCGGCGGGGGTCAGCGGCCGCGGTCAGTGGTTGTCGACGTGGCGCATCCGGGCGACCGCGATGAGGACCATCGCGGCGAGCAGCGCGAGCAGCGCGCCGGCGAGGATCGGCCGCCCGTCGCCGGAGACGAGGTACTGCGGGTCCATCGTCGGCAGCTTGGTGACGAGGAGCGCCATGACGAGGACGGCGATCAGGGCGACGGCGGCACGGACGAACCGGCGTCGGTTGCGGGACCGGCGGGCGCCCTTGCCGTCCATGTCCCAGAACGGATCGTGGTGGCCTGCGAGCGAGAGCTGGGGCATGGGGCGGCCCTCCGGGGTGGCGGTTGGGGGAGCAGCGGGGGAGGCGTCGGATCGTGCCGCGCGACGTGCCCCGCCGCCAGTCACCCGTTCCGGCCAGGGACCGTCACGGACGCGACAGGACCGCACCAGCGGCCGGGTCTCGTGGTGCGCCGCGGCACCGTCCTGGCCGTCGCCGGGCCGGTCGAAACCGCGGCGACCGACGGCGAACGGCGGCGGCCCTCAGCCGATGAGGCGGGGCAGGTCCGGCACGAGGCGGGCGACCCAGACGGCAAGGGTCAGGCCGCAGGCCACCTCGGCGGTGAAGAAGGCAGTCGCGCCGACGGCCTGGCGCCGGATCCGGGCCCGACGGGCGGCGACGCCCTCGAGGTCCCACCAGGGGTCGGTGTTCGGGCGATGCGCGAGCCGCGCGAGCAGAGTCATCGGCGCCCTCCAAGGCGAGTCGACGGGGGCCCCGATCGTCCATCCGGGGAGGCCGGCCGTCCAGCCTGACCCTTTGCCCACACCGGGCCGGGACCATCGCCCGGTCGTGCCGAAAGGTCGGCGCACGCGCCGCCCGCCACCTCTACGTCCGGGCGGCCGGGGGCACCGTGCTGCCGTCGAAGAGCGGGCGATCGCCGAGCGGTGCCGTCAGCTCCACGGACTGCGGGAACTCCGGGTTGCCGGGGCAATCGGCGCCACCCGGGATCGTTCGCACCAGGAGCACGATCGTCACCGCGTCGTTCCGCTCCAGCAAGACCGGCGCGAGGATCCGTCCGACGGGCGCCTTGCCGTTCGCGCAGGCAGCCTCCGTGCCGAGGACCCGGATCGTGGTCGCGTCGGGCGTCGGTGGGGCCGCTGGATCCAGCCGCCAGCTCGCGAAGCCCACGCCGGATGGAAGAGCGACCGCAAGTGGGCACTGGCCGCCTTCCGAGAACTCCCACAGGTCGCCGTGCCGTTCGAAGGTCGCGACCCACCATCCGTCCTTCCCGGGAGCGAGGTAGGTGACCCGGTCGGGTGTGCCGTCGACGGCCCACCAGCCGGTCGTCGGCCAGCCGGTCTGGAACACCTCCGGCGACTCCAGGTACACCCGCAGGGCCGCCTGCTCGGGTGCGGAGCCGCGCTCCTGGCCGGCCGGGCGATCGAGCGCCGCAGCCGGGAAGACGAGACCGAGGGTGCCGCAGGTCAGGACGGCCTCGTCGAGGACCGGCGCGGCGACCGTCGGCGCGGGCTTGACCGACTCGGAGGGCCCGGCCGTGGCGCCACCCGGCGGCAGGGTGAGCGATGGCGCGTTAGGCGCCGTGACCGCCGTCGGCAATGGCGACGGCGTCGGGGCCGTCGCGCAGGCCGCGATCGCCAGGGCGGTGACGACGGCGATGGCAGCCGGGCCGAGCCGGCGGGCGGTCATCGCGGCTTCAGGCGGACCCCACGGCCGCCCGGATTGCCGGGATGATCTCGCGGCCGTAGACCTCGAGGACGCCTTCCTCGTCGCCGTTCATCAGGTAGATGTTGAACTGGTCCACACCGGCCTCCGCGAGCCGGCGGAGCTTCGCGACGTGGTCGTCGACCGAGCCGAGGACGCAGAACCGGTCCGTGACCTCGTCTCCGACGAAGCCCGCGTTCGACGAGCCGACCTCGGCGTGGTGGTGGTAGTCGTACCCCTCGCGGTCCTGGACGTAGCCGGTGAGCGACTCGGGCAGCTGCTCGCGCGGGTACTTGTTCACGAGGTCGACGACGTGGTTGCTGACGAGGGCGGGGAACCAGCGGGTCCGTTCACGGCAGCCGGCGAGATCGCCGACATGGGCCGGCGCCGCCGCCTGGACGCGGACCGAGCCAGCCTCACGGCCGGCCGCGCGCTCGGCCTCCCGGATCTGGCCGACGAACCAGGCGATCAGGTCGGGGTCGGCCAGCTGGAGGATCACCCCGTCCGCGACCCGGCCCGTCATCGCGAGGGCCATCGGGCCGTAGCCGGCGACCCAGACCGGCAGGTCCCAGCCGCGGGTCCACGGGAACTGCAGCTCCGTGCCCTCGAACTCGATCGACTTCCCGGCGACGAGGGTCCGGATGACCGTGATCGCTTCCTCGAGCGTCGCCATCGTCGTCGGCGGCTTGCCGAGGACCCGCCGCGCCGAGTCGCCCCGCCCGATCCCGAGGTCCATCCGGCCGCCGCTCAGCTCGTCGAGCGTCGCGAGGAGGGATGCGGTCACGCTCGGCTCCCGGGTCGCGGGGTTTGTGACGCACGTCCCGAGGCGCATGGTGGTCGTCGCCTTGGCCATGAGCGTCAGGAGCGGGTACGGATCGCGCCAGAGCACGTGCGAGTCGAACAGCCAGCCCGAGGTGAACCCCGCCGCCTCGGCCTGACGCGTCAGCGCGACGGTCCGCTCGAGCGTGTTCTCGGGTTTCAGCGTGAATCCGAAGTCCATGGCGAACCGGCAACCTCAGCGGGGAATCGGCACTCGCTCTCCGCAGGCCCAGGCGAAGCTCCGCGACGCCATTGGCCTACGGACGAACCAGGTCGTCGTAGGCGTCGGGCCGGCGGTCCCGGTAGAACTGCCACGTCTGGCGGACCTCGGTGATCTTGTCGAGGTCCATGTCCCGGACGAGCAGCTCCTCGTCGTGGGCCGAGCCGAGGTCGCCGATGAACTGGCCGCGCGGGTCGCAGAAGTAGCTCTGGCCGTAGAAGTCGTCGTCGCCGATCTCCGCCTCGATCCCGACCCGGTTGATCGTCCCGACGAAGTAGCCGTTCGCAACGGCGTGGCTGACCTGCTCGATCCGCCAGAGGTATTCCGACAAGCCGCGCGACGTGGCCGACGGGATGAAGACCATCTCGGCGCCGTTGAGTCCCAGCGCCCGGGCGCCCTCCGGGAAGTGGCGGTCGTAGCAGATGTACACCCCGACCTTGCCGACCGCCGTCTCGAAGACGGGGTAGCCGAGGTTGCCCGGCCGGAAGTAGAACTTCTCCCAGAAGCCCTTTACGTGCGGGATGTGGGTCTTGCGGTACTTGCCGAGGTACTTGCCGTCGGCGTCGATCACGGCCGCGGTGTTGTAGTAGATGCCGGAGGCCTGCTCGTCCTCCTCGTACATCGGCACGACGAGGACCATCCCGGTCTGCTTCGCGAGGTCCTGCATCCGCTTCGTCGTCGGCCCGTCGGGGATCAGCTCCGTGTAGCTGTAGTACTGGGCGTCCTGGACCTGGCAGAAGTACGGCCCGTAGAACAGCTCCTGGAAGAGCATCACCTGGGCGCCCTGCTTCGAGGCCTCGTGGGCGGCCTTCTCGTGCTTCTGGATCATCGACTCCTTGTCGCCGGTCCAGGTGGCCTGGAGCAGTGCCCCACGAACGGTTCGCGGCATCTCAGTCCTTTCGAGCGTTCGGTCTGCGTGTCCTCCTCCGCAGGGTACAACGCGGCCCGGTCCCTTCACGCACGGTGCCGGGAACACCGGTCGTCCACCTCCCCGCGACCAGCCCGTCGCCGCACACTGGAACGATGCCCGATGCCGCCTTGCCGCCTGCCCGGCCCGGCCCGCCGCTCGTCGTTGCCAACCCGATGGCGTCCGGGCTCGCCGACGCCGGCCGCCGGCGACGTGTGGTCGCGGCAATGGTCGCGGCCGTCGAGCGGCGCACCGGTCAAACGCCGGTGGTGGCCGACACGACAGCCGAGGTCGCACGGGCGGCCCTGACGGGTGCCCGTGACGCGGAGCTGGTCGTGGTCGCGGGTGGTGACGGCACCATCCGCGACGTCGCCGAGCGCCTCATCGGCAGCGGCGTGCCCATGGCCATCGTGCCGGCCGGGACGGCCAACGTCTTCGGAGCGGAGCTCGGGGTGCCGCGCCGGATCGACTCGGCGATCGAGCTGATCGGGACAGGCCGCCCGATGTCCGTGGACGTCGGCCTTGCGACGTGGGGGTTGGCGACGGATCGGGGTCCCGGCGAGCCGACGGGCAGCCGCGCGTTCGTCGTCGCCTGCGGCCTCGGTTTCGATGCCCGGGTCATGGCCGGCGCGACGCCGGAGCTGAAGCGGCAACTCGGCTTCGGCGCCTATCTCGTCTCGGCCGCGCGACAGGCGGCCAGGCTCCGCCCGGTCGACTTCCGCATCGAGGCGGACGGCGTGCTGCACGAGTTCCGCGGGCTGATCGTCCTGATCGCGAACTGCGGGCAGATCGTGCCGCGCCTCGTGGGGCCACGGCGACCCATCGACCCGACCGACGGCTTCCTCGAGGTCATCGTCATCCGGGCCTCGGGCCGGACCGGCGGGCTCGTCGGCCTCGCGGAGGTGCTCCTGCACGACGCGGATCCGCACATGCGACCCCGGTCGGTCCGCCTGCGGGCCCGGACCGTGCGGGTCACCGCAGACCCGCCCGAGCCGGCCCAGGTTGATGGAGACCATCACGAGACCGACTGGCTGGCCGCCGAATGCGTTCCGGCCGGCCTGCGTGTCCTCCGGCCATGATTCCCGGCCTGCTAGATTGGCGCGGCCCATGACCGACGAGCCGGCTCCCGCTCCCGACGGACGAAGACCGCTCGGCGTCATCGTCATCGCCCTGATCCAGCTCGGGCGTGCCGCGCTGCTCGCGATGCAGCTCCTCGAGCTCAACCCGTTCCCGGACCAGAACTGGTTCCAGGCGGCGGTGCAGCTTCCGGAGCCCGCGGTCGGGACCGTCGCATTCGCGGTCTCGCGGATCATCGGTGTCGGGCTGCTGGCCGCCAGCCTGGTCGTCGGGCTCGGCGTGCTGCGCAGCCGCCGCTGGGCGTGGATCGGGGCGATCCTGATGTCCGGGCTCGGGCTGGCGTTCGCGATCGGGGCCTGGTGGGACGGCCACGCCCAGTACCTCGCGATGGCGATCAACGTCGTCGCGGTGTTCTACCTGAACCAGCGCGAGGTCCGGTCGGTCTTCGATGCCGGGTCCGAGGACGACGCTGCCTCGCACGAGCACGTGGTAGGGCCGTGATCGACGCCGCCGACCTGGAGCTCCTTCGTCGCCACGAGCCGATCCTCCGGTTCACCCGCGGCGAGCTGTTCCTGCCGATGCCGACGGACGGCTACGTCGCTGCCTGCGACCTCCTGTCCGGTCCGTCGATTCGCGAAGCCACCGTCGTCGCTCCGGCGGGCAGCCTGACGCTCGACGGGCTCGGAGCAAGCGGCGATCCGCCGCCGGGGCACCTCCAGTTCCTCCGCTTCGTGAGCCGGCCGATGAAGGCGGTGGAGCTCGCCCGCTGGCGGAACCGGCCGGATCGGCCTCCGTTCCAGGCGCCGGGCCGCCTGGCGCGGGTCGGGCTGCCGGCCCGGCTCGTCGACGCCGGGCTCGTCACGTCCCTCCTGCTGCGCGGTCGCGTCCCGGGCGGAACCGCGGCCGCGGCCGACCGGCGCTATGTCGCGATCCGCGAGCGCGATCCGCGGATCGCCTACCACGGCCGCGTCGTCCGGACGGCGGGCTGGGTCGTCCTCCACTACCTGTTCTTCTACGCGATGAACGACTGGCGCTCGACGTTCGACGGCGCCAACGACCACGAGGCCGACTGGGAGCAGTGCTTCGTCGTCCTGGAGGAGCTCGAGGACGGCACGACCCGCCCCGCGTGGTTCTGCGCCGCGGCCCACGACGAGAAGGGCGACGACCTCCGCCGGCGCTGGGACGACCCGCGGCTGGAGGACATCGACGGCCACCCGGTCGTGTATCCGGGGGCCGGCTCCCACGCGATCTATCTCGAGCGCGGCGAGTACATCATGCGGCTGCCGTTCCCCGGCGAACGGAACCTGCGTGGGCCGCTCGACCTCCTCCGCCGGATCTGGCGCGACACCCTCGACCAGCCCGATCCGGGCGACCTGTCCGGCCGCGTCCGGCGGGCGATGAGCGTGCCGTTCGTCGACTACGCCCGCGGCGACGGGGTGAGCGTCGGCCCGGGCGCCGACCACGAATGGACGCCCATCCCGATCTCCGACGCCGACCCGTGGGTCGACGGCTATCGCGGCCTGTGGGGCCTCGATACCGGCGACCGGTTCGCCGGCGAGCGGGCCCCGGCCGGCCCGAAATACACCCGGACCGGGACCGTCCGCCAGTCGTGGCTGGATCCGCTCGGGTTCTCCGGCCTGGCGAAGGTCGCCCCGCCGTCCCGGGCCGCGGCGGTCCTGGCCGCCGATCTCGTCGCCCTCGAGCAGGAGCGCTCCGCTGTTCGCGCCGAGGCCGAGACCCTCGCCGCCGAGCTGCCCGGCCGGAGCGAGCAGCTGGCCTCCCTGCGCGGCCTCGTCGGGCTCGGTCGGGATCTCGACGAACGCGCCGCGGCCATCCATGCCGACGAGGGCCGGCTCGCCGCCCTCCGGACGCGGGACGTCGAGCTGACGCGGGTCCTCGCCGCCGGGGAGGCACGGCTGACCGCGCTGCGAACCGGCGTTCGCGACGATCCGCGCGCCCACCTCCGGCATGCCGCGGAGCCCGAGCCGATGTCGCTGGTCCGGCGCCGGGCGTTCGGCGAGGCCTGGGCGGCGCTCAGCGTCGGGATGCTGATCGTGCTGCTCGCGATCGTGGTCTGGCTGCGAATCCTGCCCGCGATCGTCGCCCTGCCGGTCCTGCTCGCCGGCTACCTGGCCGTCGAGGCGTTCTTCGACCGCTCGGTCGGGATCCTGCTGCTGCGGATCGCGATGGTCCTCGCGATCGTCGCCGCGATCATCCTGGCCGTCACGTTCGTCCGCGAGCTGGTTCTGTTCGGCCTGGCGGCGCTCGGCCTGCTGCTGATCGCCGACAACCTCGGGGAGCTTCGCCGGCGGGCGCGCTGAGGATCAGCCAGCGGCGGACTTCGGCGGCTCCATGAACCATTCCCGGAACTCGGTGCAGCGGCCCTCTCCGTCGAACCGGCAGACGAAGATGTTGGAGTACTTCTTGCCGTTCGCGTAGCGCGACTCGCCGATCGAGATGGCGGTGTCGCCGTCGATCGCGAGCGGCCGGTATTCCGCCTCCCACGAGCCGGGCTCGTCGGGGTCAGCCGTCCAGTCGCGGACGATCGCCTCGCGGCCGACGACGGGATCCCGCCACGGGCCGTACGAGTACGTCGCGTCCTCGCTGAAGAGGGTGCCGATCGCCTCGGGATCCGTGCTCCGCCAGGCGTCGATGTAGCGGTTCAGCCAGTCCTGGAAGCCCGCGTGGTCCATGCGTCCGCTCCTCGCTCGTGCCGTTCCGGCCGTTGGCGGCCATCGTCGGCGACGAGGAGGACAGGGTGCGTCATGAACCCGAGGCGTCGTCGCGACCGGCGGCCGCGACGACTCTCGGGCGCGGAGGTCAGCGCGCCGCGCGCTTCCACATCCCGGTGTGGAGATAGGCGGTGAACCGCGCCGTCACGGCATGGACGCCATGGACCCGGACGCCCCTCGTCAGCGTGCTGATCGCCTTGCCGTGGCCGATGTAGATGCCGACGTGCGTGCCGCCGCCCCAGATCACCAGGTCGCCCGGCTTCGGGTTGCTCCGGCTGGCGAGGTGGTGTGCCCGGTACCAGTTGTAGAGGGCCCGCGCGGACCGGACGTGAGGGAGGGCCTTGCGGTCGCCGGCGTGGCGGAACGCATAGATCACGAGGCCCGAGCAGTCGAACGCCCGGGGTCCGGCCGCGCCGTAGTGCCAGTGGGCGCCGCGATGCTGCATCGCGATCCGGATGATCTGCTGGGCCTCCGTCCTCGGGCTGGCCGCGGCGACGGGGGTTGCGGGGACGAGCGAGATGAGAGCGGCTCCTGCGAGAGCCACGGGGATGAACGCTCGTGCGCCCATGGAGAGGGAACGCAACCGTTGCTCCTTCCTGCCAGCCGGCGCGCGCTGGGGCGCGACGGCGAATCGATCGAGCCGCGGGCGCACGAGCACGACGAGGGAGCGTCGGAGACGCGGGAGGAAGGACGAAGACCACCGATCGAGGGACCGGCCGATCCACGACCGACATGCAGCAACCGACCTGGGGGGATCGGGCGCGATGCCGTGCGGGCGGCGTGTGTTGTTGGTCCCTCGAGCTGAGCTGGAATCGTCGGCGGGCCGGATGCTATCCGACGGGGACGAGGCGGCGCGTCATCCGAACGTCGTAGTCGATCCCCGGACCATCGGCGGGAGCGACCTGCCCTCTACAATCGCGGGACGTCCGAGACCGAACCCAGCGGGAGCCCTCCATGGCCGTCGAATCCGCGAGCACGATGTCGAGCGCCGAGATCGTCGAGCTCAGCCGCAGGCACACCTTCTTCTCCTGGTCGGCCCAGGGCGCGATCGACCCGATCGCGATCGACCGCGCCGAGGGCGTCTACCTCTACACGCCCGAGGGCCAGCGCATCCTCGACTTCAACAGCCAGCTGATGTCGGTGAACATCGGCCACGGCGACCGCCGGGTCATCGACGCGATCACCGCCCAGGCGACGAAGCTCCAGTACGTCCAGCCGGCGTTCGCGACGGAGCCGCGGGCCCGCCTCGGGGCGAAGCTCGCGGAGATCCTGCCGGGCGACCTCGACAAGGTCTTCTTCACGCTCGGCGGCGCCGAGGCGATCGAGAACGCGATCAAGCTCGCCCGTGCCTACACGGGCCGCCACAAGATCCTCGCCCGCTATCGGGCCTACCACGGCGCGACCCTCGGCGCGATGACCCTCACCGGCGACCCGCGCCGCTGGGCGAACGAGCCGGCGCTCGTCGGCGTCGTCCGCTATCCGGACACCCACCGCTGGGGTGAGGCAGAGTCGCGGTCGGCCGACGAGGCGCTCCAGGGCCTGGAGGACGTCGTCCGCTACGAAGGCCCCCACACGATCGCCGCGATCTTCCTCGAGACGATCGTCGGGACGAACGGCATCCTCATCCCGCCCGACGGCTACATCCAGGGCGTCCGCGAGATCTGCGACCGGCACGGGATCCTGATGGTCGCCGACGAGGTGATGGCGGGCTTCGGGCGGACCGGCACGTGGTTCGCGATCCAGCACTGGGACACCGTGCCGGACCTGATGACGATGGCCAAGGGCCTGACGTCGTCGTACCTGCCGCTCGGCGCGGTGGCGATGAACCACAAGATCGCCGATCACTTCGACGACCACTTCTACTACGGCGGGCTGACCTACTCGTCGCACGCCGTATCGTGCGCGGCGGCGCTCGCGAACATCGGCGTCTACGAGGAGGACGGCCTGATCGAGAACGCCGCCCGCCTGGGGCCGGTGATGCGCCGCCACCACGAGGAGCTCGCGGCGAGGCACCCATCGGTCGGGTCCCACCGGAACCTCGGCCTGTTCGGGATCATCGAGCTCGTCCGGAGCCGGGACCCGTGGACGCCGATGACCTCGTTCAACGGGACGAGCGACGAGATGAAGGCCGTCGGGAAGTTCCTCCGCGACCACGGGGTCTACACGATGATCGCGAACAACGGCATCCACACGAACCCCCCGCTGTGCATCACCGAGGAGCAGCTCGCCGAGGGCTTCGCGGTCATCGACGAGGCCCTCGCGATCGCGGACCAGGCGGTCGCCGGCTAGCGCGTGGCGACGGCGACCGCCTCGACCGGCAGCCTGACCGCCGCCGCTCCGGCCCGGGCCGGCGGGCGTCGCGGCCGGCGGATCCTCGTCGGCCTGCTCGTCGCGCTCGCCGTTCTGGTCCTGTGGGAGGGCGCGAAGTTCCTCGGCGGCACGCCGTGGCGCGCTCCGCTGGCCCAGCCCGGCTCACCGGTGCTCTGGAACCCGCCGTTCCGCTGGGCCTTCGCGAACGACCTCAACCTGCCTCATGTCTGGAACATCCTCCTGACGTTCGCCCAACCGTGGCAGCGCGGTGCCGACAAGTCCGTCGCCCAGTTCCTCGTCGAGGCGGCCCTCTACACCTGGCGGGAGGCGCTGATCGGGTTCGTGCTCGGGGCGCTGATCGGCCTCGGCCTCGCGACGGTGTTCGTCCATTCGCGGCTGCTGGAGCGAGCGCTGGTGCCGTACGTCGTCGCCAGCCAGACGATCCCGATCATCGCGCTGGCCCCGCTGATCGTCTTCGCTTTCGGCGCGAACGTGACGTCGGTCGTCGTGATCGCGACCTACCTGACCTTCTTCCCGGTCACGATCGCGATGATCCGGGGCCTCCGGTCGTTCGATCCCCGGGCGCTCGAGCTGATGCGCTCGTACGCGGCGTCGCGAGCCACGATCTACCGGCGGCTGCGCCTCCCCGCCTCGCTGCCGTACCTGTTCACTGCCCTGAAGATCGCGGCGACGGCGAGCATCGTCGGAGCGATCATCGGCGAGGGACCGGGCGGCATCGCCGACGGGCTCGGCCGGGTGATCATCACCTACAACCAGTACTACATCACCGGTCCCGAGAAGCTCTGGGCGGCGATCGTCGTCTCGGGGATGCTCGGGATCGTGTTCTACCTCGCGATCGTCGCGATCGAGTGGGTCGTCCTGCGCGGTCGCCGACCATGGGACGTCTGATCGAGGAGCCCGACGACCGATGACCGACGCGCCGATTCCATCGACCGCCGCCCCGGGAGGGCCCGCCACCGCCCGTCCGCCCGCGTCCGCGGAGCCCGTCGTCCACCTCGCCGGCGTCGACAAGACGTTCAGCCGTGGCGACCGGGTCGTGACGAAAGCCCTCGAGGGGATCGACCTCGACGTCGGGCGCGGCGAGTTCGTCTCGCTGATCGGCCCGTCGGGCTGCGG
>DATBPR010000603.1:0-6710 GCA_036561285.1 Candidatus Limnocylindrales bacterium
GAGAGCGCGTGGCGCGACGATCCCGTCGGCCATCGCCTCGCGCGAGGATCCGATGTGGCGCGCGATCCACGGCGCCATCTGCCGCCAGCGGGCGAGGAGGGCCTGCGCGTCGGCGCCATCGCGAATCGGCTGGAAGGAGGCGATGTTCAGGAACGTGACCTGGGGCCCGTCGAGCGGGTCGACAGCCCAGGTCTCGAGACCGGCCGCGACCAGGTCGCGCTCGAGCGAGAGACGCTCCATCAGCGCAGCCCGGGTGATCCGGTCCGCGGCATCGAGGCCCGCCGGATCGATCGCCCCGGCACGCTCGATCAGCCTCGACGCCGTGGCAACGTCCGCCGCGATCGCGTCGGGCCCGTTCGGCCGGAGCCGATCGTCGAACCGGCGATCGCCGAGCGAGGTCGCAGAGACGGGCTGGCTGGCCATCTCCGCATCCCAGGCCTCCTGGGCGAGGCTGGCGAGGGCGGCGCGGGAGCCGGGGCGGCCGGAACCGGGATGCGACTCCGTCATCCCGGAATCCTACCGGGGCCGGAGGTGGCGACGAGGGGACCGGCCGCCACCCGCCCCGTCAGCGGATGCAGGCGCCGGTATCGACCGCTCCCGTCCGTCCGATCGACGGCTCGACGGCGCTCGCGACCGAGGTCGGCGTCAGCGCGTAGCCGACGTCGTCATCCGTCCGTGCCTCGGCGAACACGACCCCGCCGACGGTCCCGTCGCTGAGGATCAGCGGCCCGCCGCTGTCGCCCTGTTCGATCGCCGCCCGCAGCTCGACGATCCGGCGGCTGACGCGCTGCTCGCCGTGGATGTCGCGGCCCTGGGCGGCATAGGTGCCGGAGACGGCCGCCCCGGAGACCGTGAGCGGTCCTCCGTGCGGGTAGCCGATCGTCGCTCCGATCGCGCCCCGCGTCGGGTCCACGCTGGCCAGCCGCAGCGGCCGGGCCCCGAGCCCCTCGACCCACAGCAGGGCCACGTCGAGCTCGGGGTCGTCGTAGACCGCGACGGCGTCGCGGAGGCCGCCGTCCGGCGCGGTCACCCGGATCGTTCGGGCGCCGGCCACGACGTGGGCGTTCGTGACGACGTAGTCGGGGGCCACGGCGAAGCCGGAACCGGACGAGTTGAACTGGCAGGTGAGGGCGGAGACCTTGACCGTGCTCGGAACCGCGGCGCGGGCGATCGCCTGGGCGGCGGGGTCGGCGGGCTGGGCGACCGGCGGCGCAGGCAGGGGCTCCAGCCCGACGAACAGGTCCGGCAGGCCCGTGTCGTCCAGCAGCCGGCCGAGCTCGACGGCGATCTCGGTCGGAGCCGGTAGGACGCTGTTCAGCCCGCGGACGACGACCGAGGTCTGCGCCTGGGTCGCGAGGGCCCGCATCGGCCCTGCCGCGAGCAGGCCGCCGACCAGCCAGACGACGAGGAGGGCCTGGGCCGCACCGACGAAGCCCCCGAACGCCCGGTCGACGGTCCCGAACGGGCTGCCCTGGAGACGGATCGCCGCCAGCCGGCCGATGGCCGAGCCGATCGCCTCGCCGATCGCGACGATGACGAGCATCCCGGCGAGCACGACGACCGCCCGGATCAGCGGCATCAGGCCATCCACGAGGGGCTCGAGCCAGGGCAGCAGGACGATCGCGAGGGCGCCGCCGGCGAAGGCCCCGAGCAGGCCGCCGATCTGGGGGAGGGCACCGGACGTGAAGCCGATGAAGACGGCGAGGACGACCAGGACCACGACGAGGAGGTCGAACAGGTTCACCGCGGAGAAGTATCGCCGAGGCTCGCCGCGGGCCTGTGGCCCGGATCGCCGGCCGGCCGAAATCCGGGCGTCGGCGATGGCCGGGTCCGGCGGGCGCGCTACGCGATCGTCAGCTGGATCGGCGCCGCGTCGCTGCCGGGTGCGGTGATCGTCCAGGGCCCCGGGTCGAGCTGGCCGAGGTCGACGATCGTCGCCTTGAGCATCGCGAGATCGGGGCAGACGGCGGTCTGGTCGGACGATCCCTCGATGACGGTCAGGGCGATCGTTTCCTGGCCCGTGTCCACGTGGACGGAGTCCAGCACGCTGCACGGCGCGACGCCGCTGTACCAGCTGATCTTCACGAGCACGTGCCGACCGTCGACGGATGCCTGGAGCAGGGTTGGCGCGACCGGATGGGGGTTCTGCCGGCCGGGCTGGGGGACGACCAGGGCCGGCTGCCCGGCGCCCGGATCGATCGGGGTCGGGCCGATCGGGAGCGGCCGGTCCGACGCATTGCCGCTTCCCGGGTTGCCGGCGGCGCCGTCACCGGCGCCGTTGGTCGGATCGGTCCCGACGCCCGACGGGCCCGTGGCACCGGTCGCCGAGGAGGCGGGCGTCGCGGACGGGGCGCCGTCCGCTCCGCCGAAGGCGTTACACGCGGCGGCGACGACGAGGATGGCGATCGCGACCGGGAGCAGACGGACCGTCGGGCGCTGGCTCGGCATGCCCGCGAGACGACTCGGGGCCGCCCGGGGTTCCGTCCCGGTTCTCCGGCTCAGCCGGCCCCGGACCGGGTGTCCACCCGCGCCGGGTGGGCGGCCTCCCACGCCTCGATCTCGGGAACCTTGCCGAGGAGGTAGCCCATCTCGTCCGTTCCCGCGAGCAGCATCATCCGGGCGAACGGGTCGACCTCGAACGGGAGGTCCTCGTCACCGGGCAGGTGGACGACCTGCGCCTCGAGGTCGACGGTGAGCTCGGCGTTCGGGTTGGCCTCGAGGAGCTCGAACAGGTGCTGGTGCTCGTCCGCCTCCACGACGATCGGCAGCAGGCCGTTCTTGAGGGAGTTGTTCCGGAAGATGTCGGCGAACGAGGTGGACAGGATCGCCCGGATCCCCCACGTCGTCAGCGCCCACGGCGCGTGCTCGCGTGACGAGCCGGTGCCGAAGTTGTCGCCGACGAGGAGGATCTTCCGGTCGAGCATCGCCACCCGGTCCATCACGAACAGCGGCTCCTTCAGGCCGCCGTCCTCGTCGTAGCGCCAGTCGTGGAACAGGGCGTCGCGGAGGCCGTCCTTCGTCGTGGCCTTCAGGTAGCGGGCCGGGACGATCTGGTCGGTGTCGACGTTGTCCGCGGGCAGCGGGATGACGGCGCTGGTGAAGGATCGGAACGGCTCGGCCATCGGTCGCTCGTCAGCGTCCGCCGACGGCGGCCAGGTGTTCGATCCCGGGCAGCGTCCGCGGATCGGTGACCTCGCCGCGGATCGCCGACGCGGCGGCGGTCAGGGGCGAGGCGAGGAACGTCCGGCCCCCCTTGCCCTGGCGTCCCTCGAAGTTCCGGTTCGAGGTGCTGATCGCGTATTGCCCGGGCGACAGCTGGTCGCCGTTCATCGCGATGCACATGGAGCAGCCGGCCTCGCGCCACTCGGCTCCGGCGGCCCGGAAGATCTCGTTCAGGCCCTCCCGCTCCGCCTCGCGCTTCACCTCGTCGGAGCCCGGGACGATCATCATCCGGACCCCGTCCGCGACCTTCCGGTCCCGGAGCACCTCGGCGGCGAGCCGCAGGTCGCTGATCCGGCCGTTGGTGCACGAGCCAACGAACACGACGTCGACCTTCTGGCCGAGGATCGGCTGGCCCGGCTGGAGGTCCATGTACTCGAGGGCGCGCTCGAGCGCGCGGCGGGACGACGGGTCGGCCTCGTCGGCCGGCGACGGGACACGCGACGTGATCGGGATGCCCATCCCGGGGTTCGTGCCGTAGGTCACCATCGGCTCGAGGGCCGTCGCGTCGATCGTGATGGTCCGGTCGAAGGTCGCGTCGTCGTCGGTCGGCAGGCCCCGCCAGCGCTCGACTGCCGCGTCCCACGCCGCGCCCTGCGGGGCATGGGCCCGGCCGGCGATGTACTCGAACGTCGTGTCATCCGGGGCGATCAGGCCGGCCCGCGCCCCGCCTTCGATCGACATGTTGCAGATGGTCATCCGCTGTTCCATGGTCAGGGCGCGGATCGCGTCGCCGCGGTACTCGAAGACATGGCCGGTCCCGCCACCGATGCCGATCCTGGCGATCAGCGCCAGGATCACGTCCTTGCTGCTGACACCGGGCGCGAGCCGTCCGTCGACCCGGACCTCGTAGGTCTTCGGCCGCCGCTGGAGCAGGGTCTGGGTCGCGAGGACCATCTCGACCTCGCTCGTCCCGATCCCGAATGCGAGCGCGCCGAACGCGCCGTGGGTCGCCGTATGTGAGTCGCCGCAGACGATCGTCATCCCGGGCTGGGTCAGCCCGAGCTGGGGGCCGATCACGTGGACGATGCCCTGGTTCGGGGAGCCCAGGCCATGGAGCGGGATCCCGAACTCGCGGCAGTTGTCGGTCAGCTGCTGGACCTGTGCCGCGGCCAGCGGATCGGCGATCGGCAGCGACCGGGGGTGGGTCGGTGTCGAGTGGTCGGCGGTCGCGACCGTTCGCTCGGGGTGACGGACCGCAAGCCCGCGGGCGCGGAGGCCGCTGAACGCCTGTGGGGAGGTCACCTCGTGGACGAGATGCAGGTCGATCGCCAGGACGGCCGGGGCGCCCTCGTCCTGGCTGATGACGTGGTCGTCCCAGATGCGGTCGACGATTGTGCGCGGGTGACGGGCGGTCATGGCGGTCCAGCTGGGTGTCGGAGGGAACGAGGCCAGAGGCTAGCACAGGGCCGGAGGGCGTCCCCAGGACGCGATACTGGGTCGCGTGTTCATCCTCTACGGCGTGATCGTCGGGCTCGTCGCGGGCTTCCTCCTCGGCGGCCGCCCCTCCGGGCTGGCGACGGTCCGGTTCCGGCTCGGGGGGCTGGCCATCGTCGCCCTGGCGATTCAGGTGGTCCTCTTCTCATCGCTCGCCGAAGACCTGGACGCGGGCGTTCGCCGGGCGATCTACGTTGCCTCCACCGGGCTCGTCGGGGTCGTCGTCCTGGCCAACCTCCGCCTCACGGGCGTGCCGTTGATCGCCCTCGGCGCGGGCCTGAACCTCGCGGCGATCCTCGCCAACGGTGGATCGATGCCCGCCGACCCGGCCGCGCTGGCCGCGCTCGGGATGACGGCGGGGGGCAACACGAACAGCGTCGTCGTGGCCCAGCCGGCCCTCGGCCCGCTCACCGACCTCTTCGCGATGCCCGCGTGGCTGCCCTGGTCCAACGTCTTCAGCATCGGCGACGTCCTGATCGGCGCGGGCGTCGCGGTGGCGATCGCGGCCGCCATGCGAACCGGCCGGCGGGCGGCTCCGGCCGCCGACTGAGCCCGCGGTCCGGAGCGCCGGCCGGGCCATTCGTCCTGTCACCGGCAGGACCTCGGACCCACGGGTCCATCCGCCGTTCGACGGGTACAACTCGAGCATCCGCCCGGTGCCAACCCCCTTGGAGACCCAGATGTCCGAGCCGGACCGTCCGCCGATGGTCCGAGCGAGCATCGAACAGGACCCCGCGACCGCTGTCGCCGAGGGCCGGCGTCTCGACCGGCTCCGGTTCTCCGCTGTCCCACCCGCCGTCCGCGTCTGGGCCTTCACGGCCGCGCTCGCGCTCCTGACGATCCTCCTCGACGCGCTGATCCTCGAGCGCCTGCCCGTCTCGTCCCTTGTCCCGATCGTCTTTCCCTGGCCGCTGATCGCCGCCGGCTTCTGCCTCGCCGAGCTGAAGGTCATCGACGTCCATTTCCGGCGCGAGGCCCACAGCTTTTCGCTGAGCGAGTTCCCGGCGGTCATCGGGCTCTTCCTGCTCTCGCCGCACGACTTCATCCTCGCCGTCGTCGTCGGCTCCGCCGTTGCGCTCGCGTGGTTCCGCCAGCCGCCGCTGAAGTTCGCGTTCAACCTGACGAACTTCTGGTTCGGGGCGACGGCGGCGCTCGTCGTCTTCCACCTGATGGCGAGCCTCGGCGGGACGCCCAATGCCGCCGACTGGCTCGCGGCGTTCGCGGCGACCCTGTCGACGACGGTCCTCTCGGCGTTGACCATCGCGACCGCGATCTCGCTCTCGGGCGGCGCGCCACAGTTCCAGAAGCTGCCCCAGATGATCCAGTTCGGCGGCCTGGTGGCGGTCGCGAACACGAGCCTGGCGCTGCTCGCCGTGTCGATCCTCTGGCTCGACCCGGGTCTCCTGTGGCTCCTGCTCGTTCCGCTCGTGACCGTCTTCCTCGCCTACCGCGCCTACCTCTCGGAGCGCGAGAAGGGCGAGCGGCTCGAGTTCCTCTACCAGTCCGGGCGGATCCTCCAGCACTCCCCGGAGCTCGATAGTGCGATCGTCGCCCTGCTCGACCACGCACGCGAGATGTTCCGGGCCGAGCGGGCCGAGGTCCTCCTTCACCCGCGGGTGGTCGGCGAGGACGCCCTCCGGACGACCAGCGTCGACGGCGCTCCGGCGACCGCGATGGTGCCCGTGCCCTTCTCCACGGACGACCCGATCGCCCGCCGGATCCGGAACGAGCCGCACGCGTTCTTCCACACGCCCGGCCCGTTCGAGATCGACCGGCCAGGCCTGCGCCAGGCGATGGTCGCCCCGCTCCGCGGCGAGTCGGCGTTGATCGGCTCCCTCCTCGTGGGCAACCGGCTGACCGAGGGCACGACGTTCAGCGACGACGACCTGCGCCTGCTCGAGACCCTCGCCAACCAGGCCGCGGTGGCCCTCGAGAACGGCCAGCTCGAGCAGTCCCTGGCCGAGCTCTCGCGGCTCAAGGAGCAGCTCCGCTACCAGGCGTATCACGACCCCCTCACCGGGCTCGCCAACCGGAGCCTCTTCGTGGAGCAGGTC
>DATBPR010000604.1:0-6082 GCA_036561285.1 Candidatus Limnocylindrales bacterium
TGGCTTCGCGGACGGGCGCGGGCACGGCCGCGACCCCCTCGACTCGCGGCAGCGTCGACGTCCGCGCGCTGGGCAGCCGCACGCTCGCGATCCCGTGCTCCGTCCAGCGGACGGCGCAGGTCCCGAGCTCGGTGTCGAAGGCGGCGATCCCGGCAGTCATCGTGCTCATCATCGATCGGAACCCGGTCAGGACCTGACACGTTGCACCCGCAGGGTCTTGACAGCAGTCGTAGTGTTCGGTCATCCGACCGATGTCGGTCGATCGACCGACTGAGTCGATGTTTCAGCAGCGCGGGAGGACGCCGCGCAGGAACCAAGGAGTCTCGGCCATGGGATATGACATCGAGGGACGGCTGCTCGAGGTCTGCACGTGCAACGTCCTCTGCCCCTGCTGGGTCGGCGAGGACCCGGACTACAAGACCTGTGACACGACCATCGCCTGGGGCATCGAGAACGGGACGATCGAGGGCGTCGACGTCAGCGGCCTGACGATCGCCGTGTCGGCCCACATTCCGAAGAACATCCTGATCCCGAAGTCCTGGAAGGCAGCGGTCTTCGTGGACGACCGGTCCACCGACGCCCAGCAGGGCGTGCTTCTGCAGCTGTTCACCGGACAGCTGGGCGGGCCGGTGGCCGACCTTGCCGGGCTGATCGGCGAGGTGGTCGCCGTCGAGCGCGTCCCGATCACGTTCAGCGTCCACGACGGCAAGGGCCAGCTGATGCTCGGCTCGAT
Organism: Candidatus Limnocylindrales bacterium; assembly: GCA_036561285.1. Classification (GTDB taxonomy): domain Bacteria; phylum Chloroflexota; class Limnocylindria; order Limnocylindrales; family CSP1-4; genus CF-46. Next base: position 734 of record DATBPR010000604.1, read on the forward strand.
CGTCGAGGCGGACATGGCCCCGTATGTCGGCGCGACGGGCAAGCCGACGACCCTCGCGGAGACGGTCTTCAGCACGATCCCGGGCTCGCCGGTGTACGCAGCCAAGGCGAGCAGGTACCGGCGCGACGGCAGCAGCCACGGCATCCCGAGCGTCGACATCGAGGGTCACAACGCGCTCCAGGGCCACTTCAAGTTCGCCGCCTGACCGGCGCCTCGCGATGTTCACCGCGCAGCACCTCCGGGACCCGCGGCGCGACCGGGCGATCCTCGCGGGATCGCTCGTCGCGCTGGCGGCGGTCGCCTGGCTCTCGCTCGGGATCTGGGCTGCCTCTCCCGCCGGGCGTTACCTCCATCACGACGGCGGCAGCGGGCCGTTCCCGCTCGAGATCGCGCTGTTCGTCGCGGGCTGGGTCCTGATGATCGTGGCGATGATGCTGCCGTCGAGCATCCCGCTCGTCCTGACGTTCGGCGCGCTCGTCGGGCGGCGGCGGCGCCCCGGCCGCCTCGTCCTGCTGCTGCTCGCCGGCTACGTCACGGTCTGGGCCGGGTTCGGCCTGCTGGCCTGGCTGCTCGATCGCGGGATCCACGCGGCCGTCGACGCATCGCCGTGGCTGGCGAGCCACACCCAGGTGATCATCGGGTCGACGCTGCTGGTGGCCGGGCTCTGGCAGTTCAGCCCGCTCCGGGACCGCTGCCTCGACGAGTGCCGGAGCCCTCTCGGGTTCGTCATCAACCGCTGGCGCGGGACGTCCGAGCGGCGCGAGAGCTTCGCGATGGGGATCGCCCACGGCGCCTTCTGCGTCGGCTGCTGCTGGAGCATGATGCTCGTCATGTTCGGGGTCGGGCTCGGTAGCCTGTTCGCGATGCTCGCGCTCGGCGCGATCACCGCGGTCGAGAAGAACCTGCCCTGGGGGCGCCGATTGACCCGGCCCCTCGGTGCCCTGCTGATCCTGGCCGCCGTCTACGCGGTCGCCGGGTGAGCGGGCCGGTGCACGAATGCTCGGTCGGACGTGGACGGGACTGAAGCCGCTCCGGCGACCCGCGCGGAGCGACGCCAGCAGGCGACGAACGACACGCGCGCCTCGATCCTCGAGGCCGCCCGCGGGACACTGCTCGCCGTCGGCTCCGCCAATCTCTCGACGCGCGCCGTCGCCGAGGCCGCCGAGGTGCCGCTCAGCCAGATCCACTACCACTTCGGAAGCAAGCAGCAGCTCATCCTGGCCGTCCTGGACGCCGAGAACCAGAAGCTCCTCGACCGCCAGGCCGCGATGTTCGCCGGTCCCGAGCGACTCTCGGTCCAGTGGGACCGGGCCTGCGACTACCTGGATGCCGATCTCGAATCCGGCTATGTCCGGATCCTCCAGGAGATGATCTCCGCCGGCTGGTCGGACGTGGAGGTCGCCGCCGCGGTCCGCGGCTACATGGGCGGCTGGTTCCGGCTCCTCGGAGACGTCGCGGCCCGCGAGGCGCGGCGCCTGGGTGGGCTCGGTCCGTTCACGCCCGATGAGGTCGCCGCGCTGATGGGCCTCCCCTTCATGGGCGCCGAGGCAATGATCCTGCTGGGCTTCGACGAATCGGGGCTCCCGGCGCGGTCGGCTCTCCGGAAGATCGGCGCCCTGATCCGATCGTTCGAGGAGGGTCCACGATGACGACGAACCTGACTGGCGCCGTTCCGGACGGTCGGGCCGCGGAAGCCGACCAGATCGCCATCCGAGCGACGATCGACGACTACTACCTCGGCTGGTATGACGGCAACGGCGAGCGGATGGCCCGGGCGCTGCACCCCGATCTGGCCAAGCGCGGCTGGCTTCCCGACGGCGCTGGCGGATGGTCCATCGATCGGGATACGCGCGCCACGATGGTCGAGCAGGCTGCCGGAGGGCGGGGCAGACGGACGGATCCCGCGGAGCGCTCGTACACGGTGCACATCAGCGATCTGTCTGGCGACATCGCCGCGGCCGAGGTCCATGCGGTGCCGTACGTCGACTTCCTCCATCTCGTCCGGACGCGCGACGGGTGGCGGATCCTGAACGCGCTGTGGTGTCCGGCCTGACGGTCGCCCCGGCCCGCCGCTGGCCGTCGGCGACCACGCGCGAGCAGTCGCGCGCCCGGTACCCGGACGCCACCGGGTTCATCGAGCGCGACGGCGTGCGGGTGTTCTGGGAACGCTACGGAGACGGGTCGCCGACGATTCTCTTGATGCCGACGTGGTCGGTCTTCCATTCGCGGCACTGGAAGCTCCAGATCCCGTACCTCGCCCGTCACTACCGGGTCGTGACGTTCGACGGGCGAGGGAACGGCCACTCGGACCGGCCACGGACCAGCGCCGGCTATGCGGACACGGAGTTCGTCGCCGACGCGATCGCCGTCCTGGACGCCACCGCGACCGACCGGGCCGTCGTGGCGGGACTCTCGATGGGGGGCGGCTACGGCCTCCGTCTCGCCGTCGATCACCCGTCTCGCGTGCTGGGTCTCGTCCTGTTCGGCGCATCGATCCCGGTCGGGGACCGAGCGCCGGACGCGCCCGCCGGGCCGGACGCGTCGTTCGCCGTGCCGCAGCCGGACGACGAGGGGTGGCGCAAGTACAACGCCGAGTACTGGCGACGGGACTGGCCGGGCTTCGCGGCGTTCTTCGTCGCGCAGATCTTCTCCGAGCCGCATTCGACCAAGCTCATCGAGGACGGCATCGGCTGGTTCCTCGACACGGATCCGGAGACGATCGTGACCGCCGAGTACGCCCCGTTTCTGCGCCCGCCGGCCGAGTGGGAACGGTCCTCGCCCACCGAGGGAGACGCGCTGCCGTTCCTGCGCCGGGTCGCCTGCCCGGTCCTCGTCGTCCACGGGACCGAGGATCAGATCGTCGGCATCCGCGATGCCCGACGAGCGGCGGAAACGCTTGGCGCACCGCTCGTCGAGGTGGCCGGCGGCGGTCACGCTCCCATCGGCCGCGATCCCGTGCTCGCCAACCTGCTGATCCGCGACTTCGTGCTGGGCCTGGAGACGATGTCATGACCGCCGACGCCCCATCCCGAGCGCTCGATCGGGACAGCGGACGCGCCCGTTCGCCCGATCGATCCGGAGTGGCAACGGCCGCGGACGGCGCCCGCCTCGCCTTTGATGTCTACGGCGCGGGGGACCCGACGATCGTGTTCCTCCCCTCGACCCCGATCGTCCACTCGCGGCAATGGAAGGCCCAGGTGCCGTACCTCTCGCGCCACTACCGTGTCGTCACCTTCGACGGTCGCGGCAACGGCCGATCGGACCGGCCGATCGAGCCGGCCGCCTACGCCGACGACGTGATCGTCAACGACGTCGAGACCGTCATGGTCGCCTCGGACACCGGCCGGGCGGTGCTCGTCGGGCTCTGTGCCGACGGCGTCTGGCGCGCCATCCGGCTCGCCGCCGAGAAGCCTGAGCGCGTCGCCGGGATCGTCGCCTTCGCCGTCGGAGTGCCGAGGCTCGCCCCCCCGCACCCGTATCGGGTCGAGCACTCGTTCGAGGAGGAACTTCCCGTCTACCAGGGCTGGGCGACGGTCAATCGCCACTCCTGGCAGCGTGACTACCCTGGCTTCGCCCGGTTCTTCTTCGGCGCGATCACCTCCGAGCCACATTCGACCAAGGCGATCGAGGATGCCGTCGGCTGGGCAGTCGATGGGTCGGTTGACGCGATGCTCGCTGAGGCGGAGGCCGATTTCCCGTTCCAGCGGGAGGAGATCGAGTCGATCTGTCGGTCGGTCACGTGCCCGTTGCTGATCGTCCATGGGACAGAGGATCACTGCCAGCCCGTCGCGCGCGCCCACCGGCTGGCGGAGCTGACCGGGGCGCCCCTGGTCGTCGTCGAGGGTGCGGACCACATGATCCCGGGCCGTCACCCCGTGCTCGCGAACCTCCTCATCCGCGACTTCGTCCGCTCGCTGCCGGAGACCAGGCCATGAACGCTGCCCGAACCACGCGCTGGACCCGATCGCTCGCCCGGCGGCGCCGCGCCCTGTACATCTCCTCCCCGATCGGCCTCGGCCACGCGATGCGCGATGTCGGCATCGCCGACGAGCTCCGCAAGCTCCGGCCGGATCTCGAGATCGACTGGCTGGCCCAGCACCCGGTCACCGCGGTCCTCGAGACCCGCGGCGAGCGGATCCACCCGCTCAGCGCCGAGCTCGCGTCAGAGTCCGCCCACATCACGAGCGAGTCGTCCGAGCACGACCTGAATGCCTTCGAGGCGATCCGGCGGATGGACGAGATCCTCGTCGCGAACTTCATGGTCTTCCACGACGCGGTCGAGGAGGGCGAGTACGACCTCGTGATCGGAGACGAGGCCTGGGACATCGACCACTACCTCCACGAGAACCCGGAGATCAAGCGGACGGCCTTCGCCTGGATGACCGACTTCGTCGGCTGGCTGCCGATGCCGTCGGGCGGTGAGCGCGAGGCGTTCCTGACCGCCGATTACAACGCGGAGATGATCGAGCACGTCGAGCGATTCCCGCGGATCCGCGACCGGGCGATCTTCGTCGGCGAGCCCGACGACATCGTCCCCGACGACTTCGGCCCGGGGCTGCCGCCGATCCGGGACTGGACCGAGCGCCACTACGCGTTCAGCGGCTACGTGACCGGCTACGACCCGGCGCCGCTGATCGAGCGGCGCGAGGAGCTCCGGCGGGAGCTCGGCTACGAGCCGGACCAACGGGTCGTGATCGTGACGGTCGGCGGGTCCGGGGTCGGCGAGGCGCTGCTCCGGCGGGTGATCGCGAGCTATCCGGAGGCGGCCCGCCGGGTCAACGGCCTGCGGATGATCGCCGTCGCCGGGCCGCGGATCGATCCCGACTCCCTCCTTGCGCCGGCTGGGGTGGAGGTCCGCGGCTTCGTCCCGCGGCTGTACGAGCACCTCGCCGCCTGTGATCTCGCGGTCGTGCAGGGCGGCCTCACGACGACAATGGAGCTCGCGGCGGCTCGGCGGCCGTTCCTGTATTTCCCGCTTCGCAACCACTTCGAGCAGAACCGCCACGTCCGGCACCGGCTCGACCGCTACGGCGCCGGCCGGTTCATGGACTACGACGAATCGCCGCCCGAGGTGATCGCGGCGGCGATCGCCGAGGAGATCGAACGACCGGTGACCTCCAACCCGGTCGAGCGGGACGGCGCCGCCCGGGCCGCCGCGATGATCGCGGAGCTCGTCTAGGTCAGGGTCGCGGCTCTAGGTCAGGGTCGCCGCCGCCGGCGGTTCGGGCTCGGCGGCCGAGGACGTCGCGAACAGCTCGCCGTGGATCCACGGCATGAACCAGCGGTCCAGGCCGATCCAACCGGCATTCCGCCAGGCCAGCGCGAGGAGCGTGCCGAGGATCACGAGCG
>DATBPR010000605.1:0-1732 GCA_036561285.1 Candidatus Limnocylindrales bacterium
GACGGCGAAGGCGTCGCGGACCTCGGTCTCGCGGTCGACGTAGATCCCCGACGCGACGAGCGTGCCGTCCGGCCGGAGCTCCGCGGCGAGCTCTCCCGCCAGGGCCACGAGGACGCCGGCGATCAGGTTGGCGAGGACGACGTCGAACGGCGGCTCGCCCGTCGGCAGGCTGCCCTGTCGCGCCGCGATCCGCCGGGTGAGGCGGTTGCGCGCGGCGTTCGCCCCGGTCGCCTCGACCGCGATCGGGTCCGTGTCGACGCCGAGGACCGACGCCGCGCCGAGCCGGGCGGCCGCGATCGCGAGGATCCCCGAACCGCAGCCGACGTCGAGCATGCGCGCCCCCGTGACGAGCCCTCGATCGGCGACGTGTTCCAGCGCGGAGAGACACAGCCGCGTCGTCGGATGGAGGCCCGTCCCGAATGCCATCCCCGGATCCAGCGCGACCACGACGTCGTCCGGGCCCCGGCGATGGCGGCGCCACGTGGGCTTGATGACGATCCGCCGCCCGACTCGCAGAACCGGGAAGTGCTCCTTCCAGGCCTCGGCCCAGTCGGCCTCGCGGACGACACGGGTCGTCAGGTCGCCGATCGGCCGGAGCCCGAAGGCCTGGAGATGCCCGAGCGCGGTCGTGACCTCGGCGACGGCCCGCTCGACCGCGGCGGGATCCTCGGCCCGGAGATGCGCCCGGACGATCGACGGCCGGGTCGGGTCGATCCGGGCGCCGAGGCCCTCGTCCACGAGCTCGAACGCCGGCTCGACGCTCGTGCCACCCGGCGCCACCCGGCCCAGGATCTCGCTGACCGCCTCGACGGCCTCGACGTCGGCATCGACCGAGAGCTCGACCCAGGCGCCGGTGGCTCCCCTGGGGGCCGCATCGTCGGCGCTGTCCCCGCGGGAGTCGTCCTCAGCCGAGCGCGTCGCGCACCTTGCCGAGCAGGCCCGGATGCGCGGAGATCTCCTCGCCGCTCTCGATCGCGTACTCCGTCAGCAGCTCGCGCTGCTTCTTCGAGAGCTTCGCGGGGACGACGACGTTCACGAAGACGTGGAGATCGCCCTTCGAGCCCGTCCGCCGGAGATGCGGCACGCCACGCCCGCGGAGCCGGATCTCGGTGCCCGGCTGGGTGCCGGCCTTGACCTCGACCTCCTCGTCGCCGTCGACGGTCGGGACCGCGATCGTCGCGCCGAGCGCCGCCTGGACGATCGAGACGTCGGCCTCATAGAAGAGCTCGGTGCCCTCCCGTCGGAGCGACGGGTGGGGCTGGACATGGACGGCGACGTAGAGCGAGCCGGCCGCCCCTCCGCGTCGCCCGATCTCGCCCTCGTTCGAGAGCCGGATCTGGTGGCCCTCGTCGATCCCGGCCGGGATCGACACCCGGAGCGTCCGGCGCCGTTCCGTCCGGCCCTCGCCGCGGCACGTCTCGCAGGGCTCCTTCACGATCTTGCCCTCGCCACGGCAGACCGGGCAGGCCGAGACGTTGAGCATCTGGCCGAGCATCGTCCGGCGGGTCGTCTGGATCTCGCCGCGCCCGCCGCAGTTGCTGCAGGTCTCGGGCTGCGTGCCGGGCTTCGCGCCGTTGCCGCCGCAGGTGTCGCAGCGGCCGTAGACCGGGAACTCGATCTCCTTCTCCGTCCCGTGGACGGCCTCCTCGAACGAGATCCGGAGGTCGTAGCGGAGGTCCGCGCCCGCCGCCGGGTGGCCGCGCCGCGCGCCGCCGGCCGCGGCCCCGCCGAA
>DATBPR010000606.1:0-5306 GCA_036561285.1 Candidatus Limnocylindrales bacterium
GCTCGCGCGCGTAGCGATTCGCCTTCTCGACCTTGCCGATCAGGGAGCTGTGCATCGACGCGTACCTCCGCCGCCCCTCAGGGGCGCTCACGAGGCCGCCAACCGGTCGCGCACCCGACCGGTGAAGCGGTCGTGCGACCACCATACACCGCGGGGTCGGACAGGTCACCCCCCAATCGCCGGCGATCTCGCAGGACCTTCCGGTGAGCCGCCGGACGCTCCTCGGAGCCGGGCTAGGGAGCCGACGTGCCCTCCCGCCCGAAGTCGTCCTCGACCCGGACGACGTCGTCGAGCTCGGGGGTCGAGACCTCGATCAGCTCGACCCGTTCGGCCGCCTCGAACCGGTGGCGGCGCCCGACCGGGACCCGCGCGCTGTCGCCCGGTCCGAGCTCGCGGACGGTCATCGTCCCGGCGTCGTCCTCGAGGTGCAGGCGGAGCCGGCCGCTCACGACGTAGATCGATTCGTCCTTTCGCTCGTGGTACTGGAGCGAGAGCCGCCGCCCGGTCTCGATGACGATCACCTTGCCGCAGTAGCGGTCGGTCAGGACCCAGATCAGCTCGTGGCCCCACGGCTTGTCGACGCGACGCGGCGCGGAGGCCTCCGTCACGAGCCGCGGACGAGGCGCTCGCCGGCCGCGAGCATCGCCTCGCGGAGGTCCGCCGACGTGGCCTCCGTGTAGACGCGGACCAGTGGCTCCGTCCCGCTGGCCCGGATCAGCAGCCACGTCCCGTCGTCGAGGAAGAACTTGAAGCCGTCGTCCGTCGACAGCGGGACGGTGCGCGCGATCGGGCGGCCGCCGAGGTCGGCCGGCGCCTGCTCCCGGAGGTCGACCAGGAGCCGCCGTTTCGTCTCGTCGTAGATCGCCCGGTCGACGTGGACGTCGATCCGCCGGTAGAACGATGGCCCGGCGAGCTCGTGGAAGTGAGCGAGCGCCTTCGCGACGGGCCAGCGCCCGGCCGCCTTCTCGGCGAGGAACAGCTCGAGGAGCATCAGGTCGGCGTAGATCCCGTCGCGCTCCGGAAGGTGCATCCCGAAGCCGAAGCCGCCGGACTCCTCGGCCCCGAGCATCGCTCCGGTCTGGATCATCTCCGGGCCGATGAACTTGAACCCGACCGGCGTCTCGTGGACGGCAATCCCGTAGTGCTCGCCGAGCCGCGCCGCCATCGACGTGTTGTTGACGCTCACCACGACCGGCTCCCGCAGGCGGCGGTGCTCGGCCAGGTGGTACATCAACAGGCCCGTGACCTCGAGCTGGTGGATGAACTCGCCGCGCTCGTCGGCCGCGCCGGCCCGGTCCGCGTCGCCGTCCAGGAGCAGCCCGAGGTCGTAGCCGCCCCCCGAGATCATGGCCAGGGCCGCGTCGACGTTCGGCCGGATCGGCTCCGGGTTGATGCCGCCGAAGAACGGGTTCCGCTCGTTGTGGATCTCGGTGACCCGGATCCGCCCGCCTGCCAGCAGCCGCGGGATCCAGCCGGAACCCGCCCCGTACAGCGGCTCGACGAGGACCGAGACGTCGGCCGCTCGGAGCGCGTCGAGGTCGATCGTCCGGCGGGCGAACGCCTCGTAGCCCGGGTACGGGTCGAACCGCTCGACGAGCCCGGCCGCCTCGGCGTCCGCGAGGGGCCGGCGCTCGATCCCGGCGCCGCCGTTCTCCGCGATCGCTCCCTCGAGGACCGACAGGATGTCCGCGCCGGCCGCGGCGCCGGTCGGCGCCTTGACCTTGAAGCCGTTGTCCGTCCAGGGGTTGTGGGAGGCCGTGATCACGATCCCCGCCGCGGATCCGCGCTGGACGACCTCGTACGAGCTCATCTGGGTGGGCACGGCGGCCGTCGCGATCGCGACCGGGATGTCATGGGCGAGCAGAACCTCGGCGGCGGCGGCCGCGAAGTGCTCCGAGGCGAACCGCCGGTCGAAGGCGATGACGACGCCCTTCTCCTGCTCGCCACGCCCGACCACATAGCGGGCGACGCCGTCGGCGCAGCGCCGGACGTTCTCGAAGGTGAAGTCGTCGGCGACGCGCGCCCGCCAGCCGTCCGTGCCGAAGACGATCGTCGTCGGCGTCGGGGGCTGGGCGATGATCGTCACGAGTGGGCTCCCGTGCAGCGGGCCAGCAGCGCGTCCACGTCGGCGGCGAACGGGCGGGCCCCGCGGAGCAGCGCGATCGTCTCGGTCGCGGTCATCGTAGCGTCGGCCCCGGCGACGGCGCGGACCTCGTCCCCGGCGCGCTCGATGACGAGATCGTCGCCCGATGTCGTGATCTGCTCGCCGGGCTGGACGACGTGGCCCTGGACGCCGTCGAGGCCGAGCGCCCCGAGGAGCGCGGTCCAGCCGCCGATGTCGCTCCAGCCCACGTCCATCCCGCCCATCACGACGCGATGGTCCGAGGCCGCGCCCTCCATGACGGCCTTGTCGATGGAGATCGGCGTCACCCGGTCGTAGGCGTTGGCGAGCGCCAGCTCGGAGCCAACGGCGTTGTCGATGAGCATCGGCAGGGGGGTGTATTTCTCGAGCGCGGCCCGGATCGCCGCACGCTGCCAGAGGAACATCCCCGCGTTCCACGAGACGTCGGGCATTCCGATCAGCTCGCGCGCGCGGGCCTCCGTCGGCTTCTCCTCGAAGGCCTGAAGGCGGTGGGCCGACAGGCCGTGGATGACCTGGCGACCGAACTGCTCGGGGATCAGATAGCCGTAGTGGGTCGACGCGTATGCCGGCTGGATGCCAAGCGTCACAAGAGGTAGCTCGATCTCGAAGGGATGTCCGACAGCGAGACCTGCCGCCGCATTCCGGAGAACGCCCTGGAAGACGTCCTCCTTCCCGATCCAGTGGTCGGCCGGGAGGACGGCCATGACCTCGTGGTCCGGCCGCTCGATCATCCGCGTCGCCAAGGCGATGGCCGCCGCCGTGTTGCGGCCCGCCGGCTCGACGATCAGCTGGACGTCCGGGACCTGGTCGCGGACGAAGTGGCCGTATTTCCGATCGGTCACCACGAAGACGTCATGGACCGAGCCGACCAGCGGCAGGATCCGGGCGACCGTCCGCTGGAGGAGCGTCTCGTCGCCGAGGAGGGGCAGGAAGGGCTTCGGGCGCTCCGGCCGGCTCAGCGGCCAGAGCCGGGTTCCGCCGCCCCCGGCGAGGATCACGACGTACATCGCCAGCATTCTACGGGCGGGTGGCGGTCGCTCCGGCGTCCGATCGTCCTGGGTCGGGCCGCCGTCGCGTCCCGTCGGCGCCTCGCCGGTGGATCTGTCAGCCGGCCACCCCGTGGCCGTTCGTCGACGGATTCTCGTCAGCCGGACGTGCCCCGGCCGCCTGCCGTTTCTCCGGGGGGCGCCCATGCATGGATCGCCCGGGCCAACCCGCGCCCCGCTGACGAGCGCTCAGCGGGTGGCCAGATGACGAATTCGGGAAGTCCGCGGACCGGCTGGCGCCGAGTCGCCGTCAGAACGAAGGTGGCGTCGAGCAGAACAGGATCACGGCGCGCCCGGGTCCGGGATTCCGGTTGTGGTGGGGCTGGCGCGACGAATGGGTGATCGCGTCGCCCTCCTCGAGGCGGTGGTGCTCATCGCCGACCCACAGGTCGAGCCGGCCCTCCAGGACGATCACGACCTCCTCGTCGGAGTCGTGGACGTAGCCCTCCTCGCCCGTGCCGCCGCCCGGCTCGAGCGTGCTGACGATCACCTGGAGCCGACCGTTCGGGCCGCTCGTCAGGAACTCGTCGGTCGCGTGGAGGCCCGGGTAGACGATGCGGCGCCGCTCCGCCCGGCGGACGACGCGCCCGAGCGGCACCTCCTCGACGAACAGGTCCGCGATGCCGAGATCGAGGGCCCGGGCGATCCGCTGGACCGAGGCGATCGAGGGGCTCGTGACCTCGCGCTCGACCTGGGAGAGGAAGCTCTCCGTCACGCCGGCCCGCTCGGCGAGCTCGCGCAGCGTGACCCGCCGCGCCTGACGCAGCGCGCGGATCCGCGGGCCGAGCTGGAGCTCCGTGGCGGCCATCAGCGCCTGAAGTATAGCTTCAGTCGATCTGCGGACTACCTCGCCTCAGGCTCCGATTGATTCGAATCTCGTGCGCAACTCGCGTTGACTCCGCCGAAGTGCCGCGCTTACCATCGCCCCACCCTGTAGCACCGCTACAACCGCGTCGATCGTTGCCAGACCCGTGCTCCCCCCACGTGAGGCCTTGTGAACGTCCCCGCGACCGTCGTCGACCGAGGGACCTCGGCACCCGCCCAGCCAGGCGGCGTGTCCGCGAGCCCGGTGCCCGCTTCCGCGACGCCGGTGAGCTCGGTGGCGACCGCCACCCCGGACGTCCAGCTCATCGACGTCACCAAGCGCTTCGGCGCCGTCGTCGCGGTCGACCGGATGAACCTCGCGATCCCGTCTGGCTCGTTCACCAGCCTCCTCGGGCCATCCGGCTGCGGCAAGACGACCACCCTCCGGATGATCGCCGGCTTCGAGCAGCCGAGCGAGGGCGAGATCCTCCTGGCCGGCCGGCCGATCGCCGGTGTGCCGCCCTACCGCCGGAACGTGAACACGGTCTTCCAGCACTACGCCCTGTTCCCGCACATGGACGTGAACCAGAACGTCGGCTACGGGCTTCGCCAGAAGCACGTCGCCAAGGCCGACGAGGTCGCCCGGGTCGGCCAGGCGCTCGAGCTCGTGCGCCTCGGCGGATACGGGAAGCGCCGGACATGGGAGCTGTCGGGAGGCCAGCAGCAGCGAGTGGCGCTCGCCCGCGCGCTGATCAACCGGCCGGCGGTGCTGCTCCTCGACGAGCCGCTCGGTGCGCTCGATCGCAAGCTCCGGCACGAGATGCAGATCGAGCTGAAGGCGATCCAGCATGAGGTCGGGATCACCTTCATCTACGTGACCCACGACCAGGAAGAGGCGCTGACGATGAGCGACATGATCGTCGTCATGCGCGACGGTCTGATCCAACAGCTCGGCTCGCCCGAGATGCTCTACCGGAGGCCGGCGAACCGCTTCGTCGCCGGGTTCATCGGCAGCTCGAACTTCATCCCTGGGACCGCCCGCGAGGTCTCCGATGGCGATCGCGTCCTGGTTGCTCTCGCTGACGGCGTGACGCTCGCCGGGCGCCTCACGGAGGGCGACCGGCCGGTGGTCGACAGCAACATCACGCTGGCGCTCCGGCCGGAGAGCGTCCGTCTGGGCCCACTCCAGGCCGAGGGCGTTGCGACGCGACCGGGCTGGACGTCCGTCCGTGGGCGGGTCCGGAGCCACACGTACCTGGGGGATCAGCACGAGTACCGCGTCGACGTCCCAGGGATCGGCGAGCTCATTGCCC
>DATBPR010000607.1:0-3360 GCA_036561285.1 Candidatus Limnocylindrales bacterium
GACCTGGCGACCGGCTGGGTGCTGATCGCGTGCGGGCTCGTCGTCTGGGGCCGGCGTCCCGGGTCCATCGGGACGCTCCTCGTCGTGACGGGCGTCGCCTGGTTCGCCGGCACGCTCCTGCCGGCGGCGGCGTTCCTCCACCGCGGCCCGCTGGTCCATGTGCTGGCGGCGTACCCATCGGGATCGGTTCGGGGCGTCGGGCTGCGCCTGCTCGTCGCGACGGCGTACCTGGTGAGCGCGTTCGCCGTCGCGAGCCGGCTCGACACCGTCGGGCTGGCGTTCGGGGGCGTGCTCATCGCCCTTGCCCTGCGAGGACTGTCGGCGGTCCGGCGCCCGCTGTTGCGATCGACGGCCCTGTCCAGCCTGGCCACGCTGGCCCTGGGACTCGAGGTGTTCGGCACGAACATCGCCCGCCTGGCGGGCAATCCGATCCCCGGCTGGGTCCTGTACGCCTACGAGATCTGCCTCGCGGCGGTCGCCCTGTCGATCGTCACCGAGATCCTCTGGCGCGCGGCTGCGACCGGCGTCCTGACGCGGATCGTCGTCGACCTCGGCGGGCCGGCCGAGGCCGGGACGCTTCGAGATCGGCTCGCCCGCGCCGTCGGCGATCCCTCTCTCCTCCTCGGGTACGCGGTTGACGGCGTCGCCGGGGCGTGGATCGACGATACGGGGACGCCGATCGACCTGCCCGCGGAGACGCCGGATCGGTCGGTCACGCCGATCGCCGTCGGCGGCCGCGAGCTGGGCTTCGTCGCCCACGACCCGGCCTTTCTCTCCGATCCGCGGGTCATGTCCTCCGTCGCCGCGGCCGTCGGGCTGGCGATGTCGAACTCGGCAACCCAGGCGGAGATCCGGCGACGGGTCGCCGAGGTCGAGGCGTCGCGAGAGCGTCTCGTCCATGCGGGGGACGCCCAGGGACGCCAGCTGGAAGCGGCACTCGACACGGGCGCCGTGGCCTGCCTCGGGCGAGCCGAGACCGCACTCCAGGCCGCGGCCGCCAGCCGTCCGGAGGATCGCCAGCTCGCGGATGTCCTTCGGGATCTGGGCTCGACGAGAGAGGGGCTGCGGGAGTTTGCCCGCGGCGTCTATCCGGGCGTGCTGCGGTCCGGCGGCCTCGCCCCGGCCATGGCCGACCTGGCCGCGCGATCACCGATCCCGGTGGAAACGACGCTCGGCACGCGCAAGCGGTTCGATCCCGCCGCCGAGTCCACGCTGTACTTCGTCTGCGCCGAAGCCCTGGCCAATGTCGCGAAACATGCGAACAGCGCACGTGCCCGGATCGAGCTGGCGGACCGCGGGGACGGCCCAGTGGTCACCGTCTCCGACGATGGCGTCGGTGGAGCGGTCGTCGCCGGCGGCACCGGGTTGCGTGGACTCGTCGATCGCGTCGAGGCCCTCGGCGGCTCGATCTCCATCGACAGCCGGGCCGGATCCGGGACGACGATCGTCGCGCAGGTCCCGTCGAAACCCGCACGGCTCGTCGTCGCGAGCGCGATGGGACCGCGTGAGACGCGGCGGACGCTGGTCACGGCCGATCGATGACCGGACGCCTTCGACTCGGCCGCTGGTCCGATCTGACGATCGGCGTCATCGCCCTCCTGGTCGGGATCGTGTCCATCCGGGTCGCGCAGGCCGCTCCGGGGTTCTCGTACCTGACGGATTCCGCCCTCGCCGGCCTCGTCGGGCTTGCGGCAGGTTTGGGCCTCGTGGCCGTCGGGCTCGAGACACGTCGGCGCGGCCGACGAACAGGCCTGGGGACGCTCCTCGCGATCGCCGGGATCGTCTGGCTCCTCCCGGATTGGGGCGATCCGGCGATCGGGTCCTCCGTGGGCTTCAGCCTCGGCGTGGGTCTTGGCTGGGTCTATCCCGCCGTGGTCGCCCAGGCGGTGATCATGGCGACCGACGATGGCGCGAGCCGGCAGCAGGATCGCCTCCTGATCGTGGCCGGCTACGCCCTGCTCATCTCCCTCGGGATCCTCCCGGCGCTGGTGTTCGATCCACAGGCGAGCGGCTGCACGTTCTGCCCAGCAAACCTGCTGCATGTTCTGGGGCCGACCCCGGGTATCGACCTGGTCGTCACCGCCGTGACCGCGGCGGCTGCCGTCTGGGCCGGCTTCGTGGCGGTCGCCCTGCTCGTGCGAGTCGCTCGGGCGGGACCAACAACCCGCCGCCGGCGAGGGCTGATCGCGCTACCGGGCATCGTCTTCTTCGTGGTCGTTGGCGCGGATCTGCTGCGAGATGCAGCGATCATCGTTGCGCCCAGCGATGCTCTCGACCATCGCCTTCGGGCGGCCCAGGCGATCGCCCTCGTCGCCCTGGCGATTGCGATCGCCTCGGAGTGGCTGTTCGCGCGTCAGGCACGCGCCCGTGCTGCGCGCCTGGTGGCGGACCTCGCGGCCTCGCTCGCGATCGAGACCTTGCGCGGCCACCTCGCGACGGTCCTCGGCGACCCGGCACTACAGCTCGTCTATCCCCTGGCAAGCGGCACGTTCGTCGATGCGGCGGGCCGCACGGTGACGCTCGACCCGCAACCCGGTCGGACGACGACGCCGGTCCTGCGCGGCGGGACGGTCGTCGCGATGATCGAGCACGACGCGGCGGTCCTGCGGGAACCGGGAGAGGTCGATGAGGTCGTTGCGGCTGCTCGGCTCGGCCTGGAGCACGAGCGCCTCCAGGCCGAGCTCCGTGCGCAGCTCGACGCCCTGCGAACGGCGCGGCGGCGGATCGTCGACGCGGCCGATGCGCAACGCAAGCGGCTCGAACGCGACCTGCACGACGGCGCCCAGCAGCACCTGATCGCCCTGTCGATCGGAGTGAGTCTCCTCGACCGTGACGCGGTCACGGAGACGCTGCTCGACGCGGCCACGGCGGAGCTCCATCGGGCGCTCGACGAGCTCCGCGAGATCGCCCACGGGATCTATCCGGCGATCCTCGATGACGAGGGCCTCGCGGCCGCAATCGAAGCCCTTGCCGAGGGATCGTCGGTCCCCGTGATCATCCGGGAGCTGGACGACGTGAGATGCCCGCGGTCGGTCGAGATCGCCGCCTACCAGATGGTCGTGGCGGCCGTCCGCTCGGCGACCGGCGCCGTCGAGGTGCGGGTTCGGGAGGTTGCGGGGCGACTCTACGTGGAGGTCGCGCTGCCAGCGATCGAGGACGACGTCGTCCAGGACATCGCCGACCGGGTCGGAGCCGTGGACGGGACGATCACGATCGTTCGGAAGGCAGAACTCACCAGCCTTGTCGGGGACCTGCCATGCGCATCGTGATCGCGGAGGACGAGGCGCTCCTGCGGGAGGGGATGTCCCGCCTGCTCACGGAGGCCGGTCTCGACGTCGTCGGCACCGCCGGAACCCCCAC
>DATBPR010000608.1:0-3864 GCA_036561285.1 Candidatus Limnocylindrales bacterium
GAGGAAGGCACGTCGCTCACGCTCGACGCGATCACGACCCTCGGCCGCGACGTCAACAATGCGATCGTCGTGGAGGACCAGTTCGTCTCGGCGGAGCACGCGATCCTCACCTTCCGCGGCCGGGCCTGGTACGTCGAGGACCTCGGAAGCACGAACGGCACGTTCGTCAACGGCGTGCCGGTGGAGGAGGTCACCTCGCTCGCCTATGGCGACGTCCTCCAGCTCGGCCAGGTCCGGCTCCGGCTCGAGCGGCCGCGCCACCCCGGGACGAAGCGATGACGGCCGCCGCGCCGAGCCTGCCGGCGATCTTCGGCCCGATCCGGCCACGTCCGCGCTGGCGCGAGGGGCGACTGCTGCTGATCGTCGGGGCGGCGATCGTCGTCGGCAGCGTGTCGCTCGCCCTGACGTCCCAGGTCGCCGACCCCGGCGAATCCCACGGTCTGAGCCTCGCGAACCCGTTCCATCTGGTGGTCTATCTCGGGTTGCTCGGCCTGTGCCACCTGACGCTCGTGCTGTCCGGGCGGCGGGTGGACGAGATCCTCCTGCCGACGGCGGGGATGCTCGGCGGGATCAGCCTTCTGCTGATGGAGCGACTGCCCCAGGACCAGGTGGTCCAGTCGCTTGGTCCGTGGGAGCTCGGGCTCGGCGACATCCAGCTCGCGTGGCTGGTCCTGTCGTTCGGCCTGGCCACGGCCCTCGCGGTCACGGTCCGGAGCGATCTCTGGCTGCGGCTCTACAAGTACACGTGGGCGGCCGCCGGCGTTGCCCTCCTGTTCGCGACGTTCGTCTTCGGGGACGACGTGAACGGCCAGCGGCTGAGCCTGACGATCGGCCCGGTCACCGGTCAGCCGGCGGAGCTGCTGAAGGTGATCCTCGTCGTCTTCCTCGCGGGGTACCTGTCGGAGAACCGGCCGCTCCTCGTCGAGGAGTCGACCCGGCTCGGCCCGATCCGCCTCCCGCCGGTGCCCTTCTTGGCCCCGATGGCCGCGATGTGGGCGATCGCCCTCGCGATCGTCGTGCTCCAGCGCGACCTCGGCGCGGCGCTCCTCTTCTTCACCGTGTTCCTGTCCCTGCTCTACATCGCGACCGGCCGGGTCGGCTACGTCGTCGTCGGGATCCTCCTGTTCCTCGCGGGCGCGTACCTGATGTACCTGATCTTTCCGACGGTCCAGACCCGGGTCGACATCTGGATCGATCCCTTCAAGAGCCCGAACGGCAGCGGCTACCAGATCATCCAGTCGCTGTTCGCGTTCGGGCGCGGCGGGCTGCTCGGGACGGGGCTCGGGGCGGGCCTCCCGACCGTCGATGGCAACCTGCCGATCCCCGCCGTCCACACGGACTTCCCGCTCGCCGCTCTCGGGGAGGAGCTCGGGATGGTCGGGATCACCGCGATCCTCGGCTTGTTCCTCGTCGTCGTCGAGCGCGGGCTCCGGATCGCCGCGTCCGCGGCCGACGAGTTCCGGTCGCTGCTTGCGGCCGGTCTCGCCCTCGTGATCGGCACGCAGGCGTTCATCATCGCGGCGGGGAACCTGAAGCTGATCCCGCTCACGGGGATCACCCTGCCGTTCATCAGCTATGGCGGCTCATCGCTGCTCGTGAACGGCATCATCATCGGGTTCCTGCTGGCCCTGTCGGATCACGGCGTCGAACCGCCACCGCCGCCGCGTCCGCGCGGCCGCCTGGCCCGCTGGACGGGCCGATCCGTCCAGCTCGAGACGCCGCGGGCGGGCCATGCGCCGATCGCGCCCGATCGTCGGGACGCCGGGGCGGCCCGATGACCGACGAGCCGATGACCGACGAAGCGAACGCGAACGAGCCGCCGCTGGACGAGGCGCCAATGGCCGACGAGCTGGCGCAGAACGGAGAGCCGCCGGCGGCCGACGACTGGCTCGACGAGCCGCCCCCGGCCGATCCCGCCTCGGCCAGGGGCCGCCGCCCTGCGGGGCCGCCGCCGAAGCTCGCGCCGCTGGGTCGCACGATCGGCCACGTCGGCCTGGCCCTCACCGTCGCCTTCGCCGGCCTCGCGCTCGGCGCCGGCTACTGGCAGGTCGTCCGGTCCGCCGATCTGACCACCGATCCGACGAACCCGCTCGTCATCGCGGCCGCCAGGAACGTCGTCCGTGGCTCGATCGTCGACCGCGACGGCAAGGTCCTCGCCTCGAACGCCCGCGACAAGACGACCGGCCAGCCATATCGGGTCTACAGCAGCGACGCCTTCAGCGCGGTGCTGGGCTATGCCTCGCGACAGTTCGGCACGGCAGGGCTCGAGCGCTCGTACAATGCCGCGCTGACGGGTGTCTCGAACGGCAACCCGATCAACGACGCGCTTCGCAAGTTCGAGCTCGATCCGTACGACCCGCAGAAGCTGACGTTGAGCCTCTCGACGAAGCTCCAGCAGGCCGCGGTCGACGGGCTCGGCTCCGATCGCGGCGCGGTCGTGATGCTCGATCCGCGGACCGGCGAGGTCCTCGCGATGGCCTCCACGCCGACCTTCGACAACGGCGCGGTCGCGAACCCGGCAACGGCGGCGAAGGCGTTCGCCGACCTCCGGGTCGACAAGACCCAGCCGCTCCTGAACCGGGCAACCCAGGGCCTCTACGTTCCGGGCTCCGTGTTCAAGATCGTGACTGCGATCGCCGGTCTCGGCTCGGGCGCGATCCAGGCCGCCACGACCTTCCCGGAGCAGCCGAAGGCCGAGAAGAACGGCCTCGTCGTCTCGGGCTTCAAGATCCATGAGCACCCGGGCGTTCCCGGCCGGACCTTCGACCTGGACCTGGCAACCGAGTGGTCGTCGAACATCTGGTACGCGCTCGCCGGTCTCCGGACCGGGGGTCAGGACCTCGCCGACATCGCCGGCCGCATGGGGTTCGGCCAGGCGATCCCGTTCGACGTGCCGACGGTCCGCTCGCAGGTCAGCGGCGGCGCCTCGGGACCCGGTGGATTCGCCGACGACGTTGAGCTCGCGAACGCCGCATACGGCCAGGCGAAGACCCTGGTGACCCCGCTCCAGATGGCGATGGTCGCGGCGACCGTCGCGAACGGCGGGATCCTGATGAAGCCGCACCTCGTCATCGCGACGACGGGGCGCACCGGAACCCACGCGATCGGTCCGACCGAGATGGCACGGGTCATCAACCCGGGCGATGCCGCCTCGATCACCGAGGCGATGCAGGGGGCGGTCGAAAGCTCCATCGGTCGGCAGTTCACGACCGGCGCCAAGGTTCCGGGCATCCCGACCGCCGGCAAGTCCGGCACGGCCGAGCTCGGCGGCAGCGGCGCCCCGCACTCGTGGTTCATCGGGTTCGCCCCCGTCGACCATCCACAGGTCGCGATCGCGGTGATCGTCGAACGGGGCGGGCGGGGCGGGGCCCGGGCCGCGCCGCTCGCTGGCGACCTGATGCAGCTCTATTTCGAGCTGAGCAAGTGACGGACGAGCCGGTCCCGTCCGAGGGACCCGAGCCGTCCGAACCGGCGCATGACACCGCCGGGAACGAGGACGACCCGGCCGCGCCGCGACCGTGGCTGGAGCGGATCGGGCTGGCCGCGATCGCCCTGGTGATGAGCGCGCTGTTCGCGGTCGTGGCCCTCGCGGCCGGGAGCGGCGGAGAGTGGATCCTGGCCGCGATGAGCGGCGTCGGCGCCTTCGTCACGATCGCCGTCGGGCTGCAGACCCTCGTCCGCGGCTGAGCGGCGGCGCCGTGCGCGGAGCGACCGTCGCCGGCGAGTGAACGTTTCGGCGTTCCGCGGCATCTATGTGATGAGTAAGGTCGCGCGCGAGGGACGCGACCGCCGGGAGCCTGCGAGGGACGCGACCGCCGGGAGCCCGCGATCCTGCGGCTGCGCGACGACCCGGAGACACACGTC
>DATBPR010000609.1:0-1528 GCA_036561285.1 Candidatus Limnocylindrales bacterium
CGTCCTCGGCCAGGCCGTCCTCGATCGAGACGATCGGAAAGCGGGCGGCCCAGTCGGCCCAGAGGTCGATCAGCTCGCCGGAGTCGAGCGTCCGGCCCTCCTTCTCGAGGCGGTAGCGCGTCGGACCATCGCCCGCGCCGCTGCCCTCCTCGACGAGCTCGGTCGTCGCCGGGTCGAGGGCGATCGCGACGTCCTCGCCGGGCCGGTAGCCGGCCCGCTCGATCGCGCGCAGGATCACCTCGACGGCGGCCTCGTTGGAGGCGAGCGACGGCGCGAACCCGCCCTCATCGCCCTGGCCCGTCGCGTGGCCGTCCTCGTGGAGGATCGCCCGGAGGGCGGCAAAGACCTCGGCTCCGGCGCGGAGACCCTCGCCGTAGGTCTCGGCGCCGACCGGCATCACCATGAACTCCTGGAAGTCGGTCGAGTCCTGGGCGTGCTTCCCGCCGTTGAGGATGTTGAACATCGGGACCGGCAGGACCCGGGCGCCGACGCCGCCGAGATAGCGGTAGAGCGGCAGCTCGTGCGACGCCGCGGCGGCGTGGGCACAGGCGAGCGACACGCCGAGGATCGCGTTCGCCCCCAGGTTCGCCTTGTTCGGCGTCCCGTCGAGCTCCCGCAGGAGCGTGTCGACGCCGGCCTGGTCCTCGGCGTCCATGCCGAGCAGCTCGGGACCGATCCGGTCGATCACGTTCGTGACGGCGGTCAGGACGCCCTTGCCGCCGTAGCGGCTCCTGTCGCCGTCGCGGAGCTCGACGGCCTCGTGGGCACCGGTCGAGGCTCCAGATGGCACCGCCGCCCGGCCGACCGAGCCGTCGCCGAGGATCACATCGACCTCGACCGTCGGGTTGCCGCGGGAGTCGAGGATCTCGCGGGCGTCGACGACGTCGACCAGCGTGTTCATCCCTTCGCCCCCGAACCGACCGCGGCCTTGCGGGGCTTCGCCTTCGGCTTGGTCTCGCTCGCCGGCCGGTCCTGGAGGACGGCGATCCCCGGGAGCTCGCGACCCTCGAGGAACTCGAGCGAGGCGCCGCCGCCTGTCGAGATGTGGGTGAACTTCGCGGTCAGCCCCTGTTGCTCGATCGCCGCCACGCTGTCGCCGCCGCCGACGACGACCGTGACCCCGGCCTCCGCGCGGGCCGCGAGATAGCGGGCGATCGCGATCGTGCCGTGGGCGAACGACGGGATCTCGAAGACGCCGAGCGGGCCGTTCCAGAGCACGGTCTTCGCGCCTGCCAGGGCTTCCTCGATGGCGGCCCGGCTGTCCTCGCCGAGATCGACGATGTGCCAGGACGCCGGGAACTTGTCCGTGCCGACGGTCTTGTACTCCGTGCCGCGGGTGACCTCCTTGGCGATCACGACGTCCGTCGGCAGGACCACGTTCACCCCGCGCTTCTCGGCGAGGGCGAGCATCCGGCGGGCGTCGTCCACCCGGTCGTGCTCGGCCAGGCTCTTGCCGACCGACTTGCCCTGGGCCAGGAGGAACGTGTTCGCCATCCCGCCACCGAGGACGAGCACGTCGACCTTCGTC
>DATBPR010000610.1:0-8183 GCA_036561285.1 Candidatus Limnocylindrales bacterium
CGCGGGCGGCAGCGGCGTGCTCGCGGCGGCCTCGCGCTTCGGGGCGGCGCCGCCGAGCGCCGATCGCGGGGCGGCCACGATCCGGGCCGGCTCCGCGCCCATGCCGAGGACGCCCCGGCTGCCGGCGGTCAGGATCTCGAAGTCGAGGTCGTTCAGCTCCACGCCGAAATCCTCGCGGGCGGCCTTGAGCGCCTCTTCGACGCTCTTGCCTGTGAACTCGCGGTACGCACTCATCAGCGGCGTCTCCCTCGGCGGCCCTGGCGGCCGCGTTCCTTGTGGCGAATGGTCTTGTCGACCGCGGCGGCCTTGCCGGCAGTGCCGCCGAGGGGCGACGTGGCGGGCCGGGTCCGTGGATCGACAGGCGGCGGAAGCGCGATCGGGAATCGTGGCGTGTGGCCGACGGCGAATGCCGGCTGCCAGCCGAAGAACGGGAACATCCCGCCCCAACCGGTGAACAGGTACTGCTGGAAGATCGAGAAGGTCGTCGAGACGACGATGTAGAGGAGGAGGCCGGCGGGCCAGGTCGCTCCGAGGACGATGTAGATCAGCGGGAAGATCGCGCCCATCTGGCGCTGGATCCGCTGGTTCGGATCGTTCTGGTCGACCACGGCGCCCGACGGCAGGCTCATCCGCGACTGCAGGAACATCAGCCCGCCGGCGACCAGGCCGAGGACGCTGATCCCGATCGGGCCGAGGAAGAAGGCCACGAGCGGCTGGCTCCAGTTGATGTTGAACGCGATCGGATCCAGGCACGGGATCACGTGCCCGGCCGCGTTGTACGTCGGGACCGGCGAGCAATGCAGGTCGACGATCGTCCGGCCGGCGACGGTCAGCATCGCCTGGGGATTGAAGTTGCTGAGGCCGGCGCTGAAGACGCTGTAGAGCGGGATGAGCGGCAGCGTCACGAGCAGGATGGGCAGGCAGCCCGAGAGCGGGCTGATGCCGCGCTCCTTGTAGAGCTGCTGCTGGGCGGCCTGGGCCTTCACCCGGTCGCTCTTGTAGCGTTTCTGGATCTCCTTGAGCTCCGGCCCGAGGAGCTGCATCCGCTTGGACGACACGATCTGGCGCCGGTAGAGCGGCGTCATCAGGGCCCGCAGCCCGACGGTCAGCACGATGATCGCGATCGCGATGTTGCCGAAGAGCTGGTCGAGGAGGACCAGCAGGATGAAGAACGTCTGGTAGAGCGGCGTGAACAGCCAGGCGATCAGCGAGATCGGGTCGAGGGCGAACTTGGCCGGCTCGAGCGGGATGGCCGCCGCCGGGGTCGGCGTGGCCGTCGCGACTCCGCTACCGCCGCTCGGGCTGGCGCCGGACGGCGCGGCGCACGCGGCGAGGATCAGGGCGAGGAGGATGATCCCGAGGAGGGGCAACAGGCGGGCGGTGGCGGAGCGGAGGCGCGAGCGGGTCACGGAGTCCTCGTGCGGTTCATCTGACCGGGTCGTAGCCGCCGGGATGCCACGGGTGGCAGCGGGCGATCCGCTTCGCACCCATCCAGCTGCCCTTGAACAGCCCGTATTTCTCGATCGCCTGCTCGGTGTAGCGCGAGCAGGTCGGCTCGTACCGGCAGCTCGAGGGCATCCAGGCGAACACGACGCGATAGAGCCGGATGAGCCCGATCCCGATCGTCTTGAGCCCGATCCCGATCGTGTTCACGACCCTGCCTGTCCTCCCAGCACCCCTCCGCGCTGGAGGAGCCGTCGCAGCGTCTCGACCAGGGTCCGGTGGTCCGCCTCGACGATCGCCGGTCGGGCGATGATCAGGACGTCCCAGCCAGGCTGGAACGAGGGCGCCATCGCCCTGAGCCCCTCGCGGAGCCGGCGCCGGACGCGATTGCGGACCACGGCGCCGCCAAGCTTCCGGCCTGTCGCCAGACCGAACCGGGTCGTCTCGAGGTCCGTCCGCCGGAACCGGACGGTGAGGAGGGGATGGGACCGCACGGTCCCGGCCTGCATCGCCGCGAAGTCCGCCGGACGAGAGAGCATCACCAGCCGCGGCGTGTCGGTGCCGCGCCCGGTCGTCAGGCCGTCAGTCGCTTTCGACCCCGAGCCCGCCTGGCGGCGACGACGCGGCGGCCGCCGGCCGTCCGCATCCGGGCGCGGAAGCCATGCTCCTTCGCGCGATGCCGCTTCTTGGGCTGATAGGTCTGCTTCATCGGGCCTGTGCGCGATCCTCTCCCTTGGGCCCCGGGTCGACTCCGACCCCGAAAGGCACACGAACGCGCCTGCGCTTTGAGCGCGTGCGCGTTCGACGTCCGGCGGATGATATGACGGCCTGTTTCGGGGTGTCAAACGTTCCGGAGACCGTCCCGGCGGCCCCGGACGGGACGTTGATCGGCGGTCGAGGGCGGTCCCGATGCGATACCCCCGGGGAGTATGCCGGAATCGCCTTGCGACGGCCGATCGGCCGGTGCTATCCTCACCGGGCCCTCGGCGCCGGGACGCTCGCGGGTCAGCCCCCAGACAGTGGATCTTCGGGGACCTGGAGCGTCGGCCGGCCGAGCCGCCGACCCTCCGAGTCCGTCCGTCGCCCGGTTCTCGCGACCCCGCTCGGTTGCCTCGATCAGGCGGCCGATTCGTCTCATCTCACCTTGGATCGGGACTCATCGATCGAATGGACGCCAAGCAGGTCTGGCGCGCCGCCCTCGGCGAGCTGCAGGTCTCACTCTCGCCGGCCAACTTCGAGACGTGGCTGCGCGACACACAGCTGGTCGACGTTGACGAGCAGCGATTCCGGATCGGCGTCCCGAACGGCTTCGCCAAGGACTGGCTCGAGAACCGCTACCGGTCGCTGATCAGCCAGACGCTCGCCCGGATCGTCGGCTACAGCGTCCAGGTCGAGTTCACGATCGTTCCGGCGGAGCCCGCCGTCGATGGCGAGGACGGGGCCGCCGGCCCGCCGATGCCGGCCCAGCAGGTCCGGCTCGAGCCCGGCCGCGTCGGCGGCGAAGGCAGCTCGGCGAATCTCAACCCGCGCTACACGTTCGCGAACTTCATCGTCGGCTCGGCCAACCGCCTCGCCCATGCCGCGAGCCTGTCGGTCGCCGAACGTCCCGGCCACGCCTACAACCCCCTGTTCCTGTACGGCGGGGTCGGGCTCGGCAAGACCCACCTGATGCATGCGATCGGCACCCAGGTGATCGCGAAGTTCCCCCGCAAGCGCGTCGTCTACGCGACCAGCGAGAAGTTCACGAACGAGTTCATCACGTCGATCCAGCAGGGCAAGATCGACGAGTTCCGGGCCCGCTACCGGCGGATTGACCTCCTCCTGATCGACGACATCCAGTTCATCGCGGACAAGGAGCGGACCCAGGAGGAGTTCTTCCACACGTTCAACGCGATCCACGAGGACGGCAAGCAGATCGTCCTGTCGTCGGACCGGCCGCCGAAGGCGATCCTGACCCTCGAGGAGCGGCTGCGGTCGCGGTTCGAGTGGGGCCTGATCGCGGACCTGACCGCGCCGGACCTCGAGACGCGGATCGCGATCCTCCGGGCGAAGGCGGAGGAGGGCTCGGTGCCGATCACGTCCGACGTGATCGAGTTCATCGCCCGCAAGGTCGTCTCGAACATCCGCGAGCTCGAGGGGGCGCTCAACCGCATCGTGGCGTTCGCGTCGATGGGCGCGACGCCCATCTCGATCGAGCTGGCCCAGGCCGTCCTCTCGAACGTCCTCTACAACCCGAAGAAGCGCCAGGTCACCCCGGAGCGGATCGCGAAGGCGGTCGCGGACTATTACGGGGTCCCGATGGATGCCCTCCAGGGCCAGAAGCGCGACAAGGCGATCGTCATGCCGCGCCAGGTCGCGATGTTCCTGATGCGCGAGGAGACGGACGTCTCCCTCCTCCGGATCGGCGCCGAGCTCGGCGGCCGGGACCACTCCACGGTCCTCCATGCCTGCGACAAGATCACCCGGGAGAGCGCCGTCAACGACGAGCTGCGCCGGGAGATCGCGGCGGTCCGCGAGCTGATCTACGCCGACTGAAGCCCGGCCGCGGCCTGCGGCGAGCCTCGGTGAACCTTCCGCGCCCGGGCCGTCTGAACCGGTTTTCCTGCGCCGTCGTGTGGAAAACCGGCCCGAATCCGTGGACAACAGGGTTCCGATGTGGACAGTTCCGGCCCGTGGCCTCTGGATGACCGGCCCTTCCGGGTGGACGAATCCGGGCCCGTTCCGGGCCACGAGCAACGGTTGGTCGAATCGTCCACCGTCGGTCCACCCGGCGACACCGACCGGCGTCCGCGCCGTCCACCGCGAACAGGTGGTCGTCCACGGCCCGGCGCCGCACGCCGGATCGGGCCCGTCCACGGCGTCCACAGCATGATGATGGTGATGATGGACATGAGAAGATGAGGACCAACATTCGAACCACCGCTCGACCGGCCGCGGGGCCCCGTCCCGGCCCGACGCGACCCAGCCCGGCTCCGTCACTTGGAGGCTCCCCGACGTGAAGCTTTCGGTCATGCAGGAGAACCTCGCGCGCGGCCTGTCGGTCGTCAGCCGAGCCGTCTCGAACCGCTCCCTGCCGGTTCTGACGAACGTCCTGCTCAAGACCGAGGACGGCGGCCTGAAGCTCACCGCGACGAACCTCGAGATCGGGATCACCTACTGGGTGCCCGGGAAGATCGAGGTCGACGGCGCGACGTCGGTTCCGGCCCGCCTGCTGACCGACCTGGTGAACAGCCTGCCGGGCGGCGAGCCGATCACGCTCGAGCTCGGCGAGGGCGAGACGCTCCACATCCGGTCCGGCCGGTTCGAATCGAACATCAAGGGGATCCCCGCCGACGACTTCCCGACCGTCCAGACGGCCGGCGAGCGGCCGATCACCCGCGTCGAGCAGAAGGTCCTCCGCCAAGCCCTGGACGAGACGGCGTTCGCCGCCGCGAGCGACGAGGCCCGGCCGATCCTCACCGGCGTCCTGGCCCGGTTCGAAGGCGACCAGCTGACCCTCGCGGCCGCCGACAACTACCGGATCGCCGTGAAGCGGATCACGGTCCTGGATCCGGTCGAGGAGACGAGCGTCGTCATCCCGGCCCGGGCCCTCCACGAGCTCGCCCGCGTCCTGTCCGACACCGACGACCCGGTCTCGATCGTCCTCGCCCACTCGCGGAACCAGCTCCTGTTCCACATCGAGGGGATCGACCTCGTCACCCGCCTGATCGACGGCCAGTACCCGAACTACCAGTCCGTGCTCCCGGCGAGCCACGCGACGCGAGCGGTGCTCGACCGCGAGGAGCTCCTCCGCGCCGTCCGGCCGGCGGCCCTGATCGCCCACGAGTCCGCGAACATCGTCAAGCTCGGTGTCGGGCTCGACGGCGACCCCGGGATCACCGTCAGCGCGAACGCGGAGGTCGGCGATCACGTCGGACGCGTCGAGGCGGCCGTCGAGGGCGACGGGACGACGATCGCCTTCAACGCCCGCTTCCTGGCGGACGTCCTGACGAACGTCGACGCGGACCAGTTCGCCCTCGAGCTGAACGGGCCGCTCTCGCCGGGCGTCTTCAAGCCCGTTGGCGACGACCGTTACGTCCACGTCGTCATGCCGCTCCGCACGACCTCCTGACCTCGTCCACCCGATGACGGCGCCGAGCGTGGTGGACCCCGGATCGCTCGGCCTCGGGTCCGACCGGATCCTGTCGTCGCTCGACGTCCGCGATCTCCGCTCGTATCGCGAGCTCGAGGCGTCGTTCGGTCCGGGGCCGCAGCTGATCGTGGGTCCGAACGCCGCCGGCAAGACGACCCTCCTCGAGGCGATCGTCCTCCTGGCCTGGGGCCGATCCCACCGGACCTCGGCGGATGGCGAGCTCGTCCGCTGGGGGAGCGATCTCGCCCGGGTGGAGGGCCTCGCCGGCCGCGAGACGATCGAGGTCGCCCTTGTCCGGCCCCGCGCCGCGACCGGGGCCCGGAAGCGGATCCGGGTCAACGGCGTCGCCCGGCGGGGGGCCGGGCTCATCGGCCTGCTCCGGACCGTCGTCTTCGCCCCCGAGGAGATGCTCCTCGTCGTCGGCTCGCCGGGTCTCCGCCGCGCGGCGATCGACCAGCTCGCGATGCAGCGATCGCCGGCCTACGCGCACGACCTCGCGACCTACACCCGGACGCTCCAGCAGCGGAACAGCCTCCTGCGCGCGATCCGCGAAGAGCAGGCGTCGCGCGAGGAGCTCCGGTTCTGGGACGAATCGTTCCTCGACAGCGGCGGCTCGCTCGTCACGGCGAGGTTGCGACTCCTCGACGACCTGGCCGGGCCGCTCGCGCGGGCCCACGCCGAGATCGCGCCGGAGGAGGCGGCGGCGTCGCGGCTGGAGGCGGGCTACCTGACGAACGCGCCGGCCCTTCCCGGGGAGTCGCCGCGGGACGCCCTCGCCCGGCGCCTCGTCGAAACCGCGGAGAAGGAGGTCTGGAACGGCTCGACGCTGATCGGACCGCACCGCGACGACCTCGTCTTCCGGATGGACACCCGCGACCTCGCCGGCTTCGCCTCGCGCGGCCAGCAGCGGACCGCGATCCTCGCGTTCAAGCTCGCCGAGCTCGACCTGCTGACCGAGCAGGACGGCCGGTCGCCGCTCCTCCTCCTCGACGACGTGTTCTCCGAGCTCGACCCGGAGCGGCGGTCGCATCTCGTCCGGCGGATCGCCGCGCTGCCCCAGGCGTTCGTCACGACCACGACCCTCGACGATCTCGATCCGGAGCTCGTCGCGTCCGCGACCGGCTGGCAGGTGGTCGGGGACGAGGGCGCCGGCGCCTCACTCCGCGCCATCCGGCCCGGATGAGCGGGCGGCGCGGGCCGATGACCCGGATCGGCGACCTGCTGCCGGACGCGGCGCGCGGCCTCGGGCTCGAGGACGAGCTGCGCCTGTCGCGGACGATGGCGACCTTCGATCAGCTCGTGGCCGAGCGGGTGCCGTCAGTGGCCGGGGCCTGCCACGTCGAGCGGATCGACGGCGACACCGTCGTGGTCGAGGCGATGGCTCCGATCGTCGCCCAGGAGCTCCGCCTCCACGGCCCGGAGCTGCTCGCCGCGCTCGCGGGGAGCCGGGGCGGCAGCGGAATCCGCGAGATCCGGGTCGTCGTCGGCCGGCCGGCCGATCCTCCGGGCTGATCCGCAAGATCACTCATTCGGAGGGGTGAGGGATCGCGGGTCGCCGCGTATACTGCGCCCACCTGCCAGCCATTTCGGGGCGTCCGTCCCGATTCCATCGGACCCGCCTCGCCGATCCGCGCCGTCCGCCGATCCCTGGCACCCGTCCGCCACGAGAGACCTGACTTGGCCGTCCGTCTGCAAATGAAGCTCGGGGTGATCGCCGAGCCGGACCGCGCGTCCGACTCCCCCGACACGGTCGTGATCGTCGAGCCGACGATCGGCGCGATCGCCCGCTCCAAGGGCAACCTGTACCTGATCGTGACCTCGACGGTCTCCTCGGCCAAGGCCCAGGAGGCGACCCAGCTCGCCGCCGAGTCCGTCCGGGGCGAGTACTACTACGACGAGTCGGCCGGGATCCGGGTCTGCATCGAGAAGGCGATCGCCTCGGCGAATAAGCGCCTGAACCACCAGCGCGACCGACTCGGCCTGCACGGGGCGGGCGAGAACGGCCCGATCGGGATCGCGATCGCCGTCGTCCGCAACAACGAGCTGTACGTCGCGACGATCGGCCCGGCCGAGGCCTACCTGATCCGCCAGGCGCGCCTCTCGACGCTGCCGGACCCCCACCGGGAGCGCGGCCTCCCGACCGGCGACCTC
This sequence comes from Candidatus Limnocylindrales bacterium, assembly GCA_036561285.1. GTDB lineage: Bacteria > Chloroflexota > Limnocylindria > Limnocylindrales > CSP1-4 > CF-46. Next base: position 7,727 of record DATBPR010000610.1, read on the forward strand.
GAGCCGGACGTGTGGCGCGGCGAGATCAACGTCGGCGACTCGCTCGTCCTCGTCTCGCCGAACGTCATGACCCGCCTCTCGCCCGACGAGCTCAAGGACGCGATGGTCACGCTCCATCCGCAGCCGGCGATGGAGCACCTCCACCACCGCTTCCTCGCCGCGGACGGCGCGGGCAGCGACGCGCTGATCGCGTTCGAGGCGACGGAGGTCGCCGCGACCCACCGGTCCAAGACGCTGGTCCCGGTCCGCCCGGCGGAGCCGCTCGCCGGTGGGCCGGACCGCGGCCCGATCCCGCTCGCCGACAACGTCAGCGGCGGCGTCGCGGCGGTCACGGCCTCGGCGGGCCGGGCGAAGGCTGCGGCCGGCGGCGTGTTCGCCCGCGCCCTGACCCGGCTCCAGGACCTGATGCCCCACCGGCGGGCGGCCTATCGACGGGTCACGACGGCGTCGTCGAGAC
>DATBPR010000611.1:0-2983 GCA_036561285.1 Candidatus Limnocylindrales bacterium
CGGGGTGATGAACCCGATCCCGGAGCTGGCGGCCGCGATCCGCGAGGTGGCGCCCGAGGCGTTGATCCTGGTCGACAGCGTGTCCGGCCTCGGTGCGGTGCCGTTCGAGATGGACGCCTGGGGCGTCGACGTCGTCGTGACCGGCTCGCAGAAGGCGTGGATGGCTGCCCCCGGCCTGGCGATGATCGCCGCCTCGGACCGCGGCTGGGCCGCGACCGAGACCGCGAAGATGCCACGGTTCTACCTCGATCTCCGGAGCCACCGCGAGTCCGCCGCCGCCGGGCAGACGCCGTTCACGCCGGCGATCGCCGTCGTCTACCAGGTCGACGAGGGCCTCCGGCTGATGCACGAGGAGGGCAAGGACCGGGTCTTCGCCCGTCATGCCGCGTGCGCCGCCGCCGCCCGGGCCGGCCTGTCCGCGCTCGGTCTCGAGCTCCTCGCCGACCCGCGGTTCGCCTCGCAGACGGTCACCGCCGCGTGGCTCGGCGACGCCCGCGACTGGAAGAGCTACAACGGCAAGATCAAGGGTCACGGCGTCGTCCTCGCCGGTGGCCAGGGCAAGCTCAGCGGGAAGATCCTCCGCCTCGGCCACCTCGGCTCGGTCACCGTCGAGGACGTCCTCGACGTCATCGCGGTCCTGGAGCGGGTCGAGCTCGAAGAGGGCCGTCCGGTCGAGCCGGGCCGGGCCGTGGGAGCCGCCCAGGCCGCGGCGCTCGCCATCGAGGTCCCGGGCGCGACCGCGGATCCCGCCGCCGTCCCGGCGTGAGGGTCCTCGTCGCCGAGCCGATCGCCGCCGAGGGGATCGCCAAGCTCCGCACGGAGCACGAGGTCGACGAGCGTCCCGGGATCTCCCGGGACGAGCTGTGCGCGATCCTGCCCGGCTACGACGCGCTCGTCGTTCGGAGCCAGGTCCAGGTCGATCGCGACGTGATCGCCGCGGCCGGCAGCCGGCTTCAGGTCGTCGGCCGGGCCGGCGTCGGCGTCGACAACGTCGACCTCGACGCGGCGACGGCGGCCGGCATCACGGTGGTCAACGCGCCGACGGGCAACACGATCGCGGCCGCCGAGCACACGCTGGCCCTGCTCTCCGGCGTCGCCCGGCGGATCGCGGCGGCGGATGCGTCCGTCCGGCGGGGCGAGTGGACGCGGGCCCAGTTCACGGGCATCGAGCTGCGCGGCAAGACGCTCGGGATCGTCGGTCTCGGGAAGATCGGGCAGGCGATCGCCGCCCGGGCGGTCGCGATGGAGATGACCGTCCTCGCCTCCGACCCGTTCGTGACCGCCGAGCAGGCCGCGCTGCACGGCGTCGAGCTCGTCGCCTTCGAGGCGCTCGTCGAGCGGTCCGACGTCATCACCGTCCACGTCCCGCTCACCCGCTCGACCCGCGGCCTGATCGGGCGCGACCAGATCGCCCGGATGCGGCCCGGCACGATCCTCCTGAATGTCGCCCGCGGCGGCGTCCTCGACGAGGCCGCCGTGGCCGAGGGTCTCGCCAGCGGCCGGCTCGGCGGCGCCGGGATCGACGTGTTCGAGAACGAGCCGCCGGCCGGATCGCCGCTCCTCGAGGCGCCGAACACGATCCTGACCCCACATCTCGGGGCGTCGACCGCCGAAGCCCAGGTCCTCGTCGCCGAGGAGGTCGCCGACCAGGTCCTGGAGGTCCTCGCCGGGCGGTCGGCTCGGTACGCGGTGAACGCCCCGCTCCTCACGCCGGAGACGGCCAGGGCCCTGGCGCCGTACCTGCCGCTGGCCGAGCTGCTCGGCCGGTTCTTCGCCCAGTTCGCGCGTGGCGGGGTCCGGACGGTCACGCTCGACATCGCCGGCGAGCTGGCCGCGTTCGACGCGTCGCCGCTGACCGCGGCGGTCCTCCGCGGGATGATCGAGACGTCGACGACGCAGCGGGTCAACCTCGTCAACGCGGCCGCCCTTGCCAAGGCCCGCGGGATCACCGTCGTCGAGCGCAAGAACCCGGATGCCGGCGGGTTCGCGGCGCAGCTGAGCCTGTCCGGCGAGCGCGGCGGCCTGCCGATCACCGTGGCGGGGACCGTGGCCGCCGGCGAGACCCGGCTGACCCGCCTGAACGACTACCGGCTCGACATCGAGCCGACCGAGGTGATGCTCATCACCCACCACCGCGACCGCCCAGGGATGATCGGCCGGATCGGGCAGACGCTCGGCGCGGCGGACGTGAACATCTCGGCGATGCACGTCGGACGGGTCTCGCCGCGGGCCGACGCGCTGATGATCCTCGCCCTGGACGACGACGTGCCGCCCGAGGTCGAGGAGGCGATCCGCGACCAGGAGTCCGTCGTCGATCTCTGGACGATCCGGCTCGGGCGGGACCGCTGAGCGGGGACCGACCGACGAGCGGCGACGAGCTCCGGGCCCGGCTGGCGATCCCCGATCGCCTCGACGCGACGCTGGTCCTCGTCCGCCACGGCGAATCGGAGCTGATCGTCCAGCGCCGGTTCCAGGGCCGCCTCGAGACGCCGCTCTCCGCCCGGGGCCGGCGCCAGGCGGATCTCGTCGCCCGCCGGCTCGCGGCGCCCCACGACTCCCCCGCCCTGCCGGTCCCGATCGGCGCGCCGGTCGCGATCGTCCACTCGCCGCTGTCGCGCGCCGCGGAGACGGCCGCCGCGATCGGCCGGGCGATCCGGGCCGCGGACGATCCGCCGCCGGCGATCCCCATCCGGCCCGACGAACGGTTCGCCGAGATCGGTCAGGGCGACTGGGAGGGCCGGCTCGCCAGCGAGATCGCCCAGAGCGACGGCGAGCGACTCGCGGCCTGGCGGCAGCGTCCGACCGAGACGTGGGCGCCCGACGGCGAGCGCCTCGCCGACGTCCGGACGCGGGTCACCGACGCCCTGGAGGACGTCCTGGTCGCGCTCGCCGCGGCCGGCCGGCCGGGCACGCTGATGGCTCCCCAGGTCGGCGGCTATCACGATGCGCCGGCGACCCACCCCTGGTCGATCGTGGTGGGCCA
>DATBPR010000612.1:0-5286 GCA_036561285.1 Candidatus Limnocylindrales bacterium
CATGCTCACCGCGCGCGCCGACACGATGGACGTCGTCGTGGGCCTCGAGGCCGGCGCCGACGACTACGTCCGCAAGCCGTTCGACCTCCCTGAGCTGATCGCCCGAGTCCGCGCCGCGCTCCGCCGGGCCAGCGGCGGCGAGGACGCCGCCACCCTGCGTCTCGGACCCCTCGTGATCGACGTCGCCGGCCGGAGCGTCGTCCGGGACGGTGCGGAGATCCCGCTCACCCGGACGGAGTTCGACCTCCTGCTCGAGCTCGTCCGGCATGCCGGGCAGGTCCTGACCCGCGACGTCCTGCTCGATCGCGTGTGGGGCTACGACTACCTCGGCGACTCGCGCCTGGTCGATGTCGCGATCCAGCGGTTGCGGGCGAAGGTCGAGACGGATCCAGCGGCGCCGGAGCTGATCCAGACGGTGCGGGGATCGGGCTACAAGGCGACCCGCTGACGTGCTGAGCGGCGTCCGCGGCCGGCTGACGCTGACCATCGTCGCCCTGGTCATCCTCACCGCGGTCGTCCTCGGGGCGACGGTCTACGTCTTCGTCGACAACCGCCTCCACGAGACGGCCGTCCACGAGGCGGGGGACCAGGCCGGCTTCGACCTGTCGGTCCTCGCTCCCGGCCGCCTCGCGGACCCGCCGACAGACGCCCAGATCCAGGAGCTCGCCGACGCCTTCCAGCGTCGTGGCCTGGACACGATCATCGTCCCGGCCGACGGCGACCCGTTCTACAGCCCGGCGACCCTGCGTGGGACCCTCGAGACGATCCCCGCCGACGTCCGGAGCCTCGTGGACCGCGGCCAGATCGCCTACTCCTGGCAGAAGGTCGGCGACCGCGACAGCCTGGTAGTCGGCGGGCGCGTCTCCGGGACGGGTCCGGCGATCTGGTACATCCGCGACGAAAGCGCGATCGACGAGACGCTGGGCCAGCTTCGCCTCGCCCTGATCGCCGGCACGATCGCGGTCGTCATCATCGGCGTGATCGTCGCCCGCGTCGTCGCCCGCGGCGTCCTGGCCCCGGTGGATGCCGCGGCCCGGGCCGCGGAGCGGATCGCCCGTGGCGATCTCGCGGCGCGGGTCCCCGTGACCTCCGACGACGAGTTCGGCGCGTGGGCCCTGCAGTTCAACGAGATGGTCGGCGCGCTCGAGCAGACGATCCTTCGCCTCGAGGCGGCCTACGCCCAGAACCGGCGGTTCGTCGCGGACGTCAGCCACGAGCTGCGGACGCCGGTCGCGGCGCTCGTCGCCGAGGTCTCGATCCTCGGCGCGCACCTCGACTCGCTGCCGCCGGAGGCCCGCCGCACCGGCGAGCTCATCGTCCAGGACGTCGGGCGGATGCGCGTCCTCGTCGAGGACCTGATGGAGCTGTCGCGGTTCGATGCGGCCGGCGAGGAGGTCCGGATCCAGCCTGTCGACCTCAACCGCCTCGTCCGGGACGCCGCCGCTGCCCACCATCGGGACGCGGTCCTCGAGCTCCCGGACGACCGCGTGATCGTCGAGACCGACCCTCGGCGGCTCGAGCGGATCCTCGCCAACCTCCTCGACAACGCCCGCGAGCACGCACCGGACGCGCTCGTCGTGGTCGCGCTGCGGCCGGCCTCGGACCACGTCCGCATCACGGTCGCCGATCGGGGGCCGGGCGTGCCGCCCGAGCGGCTCGGCCGGATCTTCGACCGGTTCTACATGGCCGATCCGTCGCGTCGCGGCGGCAGCGGCCTGGGCCTCGCGATCGCGGCCGAGCACGCGGCCCTGCTCGGCGGACGGCTCGACGCTCGCAACCGCGAGGGTGGGGGACTGGCCATCGACCTCCTGCTGCCCGTGACCAATCCGTTACCCGACGGCGATGCTCCGGCGACTCCCGGCGCCGACGCTGCCGACCGATGAACCGTCAGAAGAGGGTCCAGCCCGTGACCTCCCGCCGCCCGAACCCGCTCCTCCTCGTTATCCTGACGATTGCCTCGTTCGCCGTCGCCTGCAGCGGCGCGAGCGGGCCGCTCGGCTCCGTGCCTGCGGTCTCCGGCTCGCCCGAGCCGTCGGTCGCCCAGGGCAGCCCGGACGTCACGCCGGCGCCGTCCGCCGACCAGAGCACCGCCCCGACGAACGAGCCGTCCGTGGAGCCCAGCGCACCGGACGCCTCGCCCAACCCGTCGTCGAAGCCGGCGGGGACCACGATCGTCCGCGCCTACTTCTGGCTCGGCGGCGGACCGGGGAGTGCCGGCCTCGTCGCGACCCTCCGCGAGGTGCCCGGCACGAAGGCCGTCGCGACCGCCGCCGTCAACGCGCTGCTGGCCGGTCCGACCGCGCTCGAGTCGCGCAACGCGATCTCGACCGCGGTCCCCGACGGGACCCAGCTCCTCGGTCTGACGATCCAGGGCGGAGTCGCGACAGTCAACCTGTCGAGCGAGTTCGCCTCGGGCGGCGACGCCAACGCCGCGCAGACCCGGATGGGCCAGGTCGTCTACACGCTGACCCAGTTCCCGTCCGTGAAGTCCGTCGTCGTCCAGGTCGAGGGCGTCGATCCGGCGAAGGGTCTCGGGCGGGCGGACTTCGTCGCGCTCCTCCCGGACATCTGGGCCGACCGTCCCGCGTGGAACGCCGCGATCGGCAACCCGGCCCATGTCACCGGCTCGGCGGACGTCTTCGAGGCGACGTTCCGGATCTCGATCCTGGACGCGTCCGGGACGATGATCGCCGATCAGCAGGCGATGGCGACGTGTGGCAGCGGCTGCCGAGGGACGTTCGACACGTCGGTCGCCTACTCCGTCTCGCGCGGGCAGTACGGGACGCTCCGCGTCTACGACCCGTCCGCGAAGGACGGCTCGCCGCAGTCGATCCGCGACTACCGGGTGTGGCTCACGCCGAAGGGCTGACCCGCTCGTTACTCCAGCGAACCGAAACGCCCCGGCCGGAAACGGCCGGGGCGCTTCCCTGTTCGCGAGGACCGATCCGTCAGGTGCAGGTCGAGCGAGCGGCCGCTGCCTGCCCGGATACCTCGTTGAGCTTCGATCGGGCGGCCTCGATCGCGTTCGCCCCGGCAACCTGCGCGGACGGGACGCTAACCTCGTCGGACGGGTTCGGTGGTCCGGCCGCGGCGCCGGCGAAGGCGTCGGCGATGCCCGACATCTCCTGGATGGCCGCTCCGAACGCATCGGCCGCCGGCTGGTAGCAGGCCGCGGCGGGATGCGTCGCGAGCCAGGCCCGCTCCTCTGCGGCGAGGGTCCGCAGATGGTCCACGGCCGTCGCCAGATCAGCCGCTGATTTCGAGCTTGCCGCCTCCACCTCGTCGACCGTGTTGGCCTCCTCGCCGACCGCCTGCCGGAGATGCGATTCGAACGCGGCGAGGGCCGCGCGATCCGGACCGAAGGTCGCGGCCGGCTCGTCGGCCGGCGACGGCGCGACCAAACCGGACGGAGCGACCGACGAGGATGGCGGGGGGCTCGCACAACCGGCGACGGCGGCGACGCCGGCGAGGAGCAAGGCCGCCACGGCGACGCTGTGGAATGGAGCGGATCGGGGTCGCATGGGCTCGCCCGGGAATACGCCGTCTCGCGAGCGCATGTTCAGGGCCTGTCCGCCCGTGCCGTCAGGCGTGCTTGATCGTGATCCGTTCGATGATGTTCGCGACGTCCTCGGCCTTGTCGATCGTGTCCTCGAGGATCCCGTAGATGTCCTTCCACTTGATCACGTCGAGCGGGTCCGAGCCGGGCTGGAAAAGGCCGGCGATCGCGGCTCGGGCGATCTGGTCGCCCTCGTTCTCGAGGCGGTGGACCTCGATCCAGTAGCGATCGAGGTCCTTGAACGTCTCGAGATGGGTAAGCGCCTCGTGGAGCTGCTCGACCTGCTTGACGATGATCGAGGCCTGCTGCACGGCGGTCCCCGTCGGCGCTTCGATCCGGTAGAGGACGAACATGTCGGCCGCCTCCTCGATGTCGTCGAGGACGTCGTCGAGCCCGCTGATCAGGGCGTGGATGTCCTCGCGGTCGAACGGCGTGACGAAGGTGGCCTCGAGGCGGTGGCCGATCGCGTGGCTGATCTCGTCGCCGCGGTGCTCGTCGGCTCGGATCTCGGCAGCCCGCGCCTCCGGCTGATCGTAGGTCCGGAGCATCGCCTCGAGGCGGCGGGCCGCTCCCAGGACGTTCGCGGCATCCTCGACGAACTGGTCGAAGAACCGCTCGTCGCGGGGAATGAGGCGAAGTCGCACGTTGGTCCTCCGGAGGCCGGCGCTGGGCTGGGGCGCGGCCGGCCGACGGGCGAGACCGACCCGGTGCAGCGCATGCGTCGTCGGGGCGTCCCTCCAGCCGATCGGCGACGGCGACAGGGTACCCCGGCCGCGGACCGCTGTGCGATGCTCGGGGCCGAATGGACTGGATCTTCATCGCCTTCGTCGCGTTGCTCGCGATCGGGCTGGCGATCGCCAGCGGCTGGGCCCTCGACCGCGAGCGACAGCTCGATGCGGCCCGTGCGGCGCTGCTCCGGCGGGGCACCGATGGCGAGACGGACGAGGACCCGGACGCCGACCTCCCGACGCTGGCCCGCCGGCTCCGGGACCGCCTTGCCGCGTCGGAGTTCGAGCTCGACCAGCAGGTCCGCAACGCCGCCTACCTCGCCGACCTCATGGGTGTCGGCATCGTGCGCCTCGACGACGACGGCCGGGTCGAGCTCGCGAACGCGGCCGCCCACCTCCTCCTCCGCCGCCCGCCGGCGAGCCTGCGCGGGCGGACCACGCTCGAGGCCTTCGTGGACGCCCGGGTCGAGGACCTGGTCGCGACGGCCCGCCAGGGCGGCGGCGCGTCCGGCGAGTTCCGCCTCAGCGGCGCGGACGGTCCGGTCCTCGTCATCCGGGCACGGCGCTCGCCGCTTCACGGCGTCTGGATGGTCCTCGAGGACGTCTCCGAGCTGCGCCGGCTCCAGCAGATCCGGACCGAGTTCGTCGACAACCTGTCGCACGAGCTGCGGACCCCGCTCACGACCGTCAGCCTGCTCGCGGAGACGCTCGCCCGGGACGCCGAGCTCGCGGGCGACGCGGTGCCGCCGAAGATGCGCGATCGAGTCCGCAAGATCGAGGTCGAGACCGGGCACCTCGTCCAGATGGTCAACGAGCTGCTGGACCTCGCCCGGATCGAGGGCGGCGGCCCGCTGATCCTGCTCGACGACGTCGACCTGGGACGGGTCGCGGCGGACAGCGCCGAGCGGCTGCGGGTCTTCGCCGAGCGCCAGGGGCTCCGGCTCGTGGTCGACGTGGCGCCGCATGTGCCGCCGATCCGTGGCGACGAAGGCCGGCTCGGGC
>DATBPR010000613.1:0-5125 GCA_036561285.1 Candidatus Limnocylindrales bacterium
CGACGTACATGCCGGCGAAGAGCAGCCCGAGCGCATAGCCGATCCAGACGTACGTCGTCAGGGGACCGCCGAGCGGCTGGCCCTGGCCCTGGAACAGGAGGCCGAGCCCGACCGCCAGGCCGATGCCCAGGATCCCCTGGAAGTGGACCGCGTTCATCGGCGTCCGATGCGTCTCGTGGATCGCGGCGAACCAGCGCGGCAGCAGGCTCACCCGGCCGAGGGCGAAGATCACCCGTGTCGATGCGTTCGCCCCGGCGGTGGCATTGGCGAGCGAACTGTTCAGGATCGCGAAGACGACCAGCAGGCCGCCGAGCGTCGGCAGGACCTCGTTCGCCATCCCGCTCCACGGGTCGCCGTTGTTGAACGCGAGGAACTCCGCCTGCATCCGCTCCGGCCCGAAGTACACGGTCGCGGCGTACATGTTGAAGATGTAGAAGACGCCGATCAGGACGGCCGACAGCAGCACGGCCCGGCGGATCGTCCGCTTCGGGTCGCGGGTCTCCTCGGCGAGCGGGGCCGCCGCCTCGAAGCCGACGAACGCCAGCAGGCAGAAGACCATGCCCTGGAGGGCCGGCTTCAGGCCGTCGGCCCCGGGCACGAAGACCGAGAGGGTGTTCTTCGAGCCCGCGTTGATGATCAGGAGCGTGGACACGCCGACGAAGATCCCGATCTCGATCAGGCCGAGGGCGACCCCGACGCGCGTCGAGATCGAGACGCCGCGGTAGACGAGCCACCACACGACGAGCCCGCACAGGATCGCGAGCGGCAGCCACAGATAGTCGTTGGTGAAGCCCGTCAGGAGCGTGATCAGCGACGCGCCGAACAGCCCGAACGACGCGAACAGGGCGGCCGGGACGACAGGCTCCGCGAGCAGGAACGCCCAGGCCATCAGCCAGCCGGCGAAGGAGCCGAGGCCGCGGGCGACGTACGTGTACATGCCGCCGGCCGACGGCAGGAAGCGGGCGAGCTCGCCGATCGAGTACGCCGTGAACAGCGCGGCGATGAGCGCCAGGACCACCGCGAGGGGCGTGTTGCCGCCGGCATACAGGGTGGCCGCGCCGAGGGACAGGGCCGTGGCGACCGCCGGCGCCATGTGGGTGATCGATTGGAACAGCACTTCGGTGAGACCGATCGCGTTCCGCTCGAGGCTTGCTCCCCCAGTCGATGACGCCACGAAGGCCTCCTCTCCCTCCCATGCGTCCGGTCGGACATGGGCCCGGACGCCGGACATCGTGACGGTCCTCGCGTTCGCCGACAAGGGGCTTTCCAGGGCCGTCGGGGCCGCCAATCCGCGATCACCGGGCGGCCGCTAGGATCGGGAGGTGACCCCGAGCCCGAGCCCACGGACCGAACGCTCCTACCGCGCGCTCCTGACCGTCCCGGGCCTCGGGCGGATCCTCACCTCGATGATGTTCGCGCGCATCGCCCAGGCGATGGTCGGCGTCGCCCTGGTCCTGTTCACGCTCGACGAGTACGGCTCGCCGGCCCTGACCGGGATCGTCACCGCCGCCAGCGTCCTGCCGGGCCTCCTGATCGCCCCGATCGCCGGCGCCCTGCTCGACCGCCAGGGCCGGACGAAGCTCGTCATGCTCGATTACGCGGTCGCCCTCGCGTCACTCGTGCTGATCGGCGGGCTTGCCCATCTCGACGCGCTGCCGGTTCCGCTCCTCCTCGCAATCACGATCGTCAGCTCGCTGACCTCGATCCTGTCCGCGACCGGGCTGCGAAGCCTGTTCCCGCTCCTCGTCCCCGAGCGCCTGTGGGAGCGGGTCAACGCGATCGACTCGAACGGCTATCTCATCGCGACGATCGTCGGCCCGCCGCTGGCGGCCATCCTCGTCTCGGCCTTCGGCGGGGCCACGGCCCTGATCCTGATCGGGCTCGTGTTCGGCCTGGCGACGATCGCGATGATCGGTGCGCCGGACCCCGACACGAGCGCGTCGTCATCCGGCAACCTCCTCGGCGATGCCTGGGCGGGCGTGAAGTACACGCTCCGGAACGCCACGCTCCGCGGTCTCGGCGTCTCGATCTCGCTCCTGAACGTCTCGGGCGGGATGGTCACGATCGTCGTGCCCCTGATCGTCATCCATCGGCTCGGGCTGCCGGAATACGCCGTGGGGCTCGTGTTCGCCGCGTCCGGCGTCGCCGGGGTGATTGCCGCGCTGATCGCCGGCCGGCTCGATACGCGCGGCCGAGAGTGGGACCTCCTCGTCCTGCCGATGGGCGGGATCGCGGCCGCGAACCTGCTCCTGATCGTGGGTGCGGGCTCGACGGTCGCCGCGACGGGGATCGCGATCGTGGCCCTCGCGCTGGCCATCGGCGGCGTCCTGAACGGCCCGATGGACATCGGCCTCTTCACGATCCGCCAGCGCCGGACGGACCCGGCCTGGATGGGCCGGGCGTTCGCCGTCTCGATGGGCCTGAACTTCCTCGGCTACCCGATCGGGACGGTGCTCGCGGGCGTGCTGGCGACGCAGTCGATCGAGCTCGCGATCGTCGTCGGGGCGATGGCCGCCGGCGCGGCCGGCATCGTCGCCGCGATCCTGATCCCGCGCCGGGCGCCCGACGCGAAACGCGCTCCCGTGACCTCGGCGCCGGTGCCCGCGCCGAGCGTCAGCCCCCCGCCGGAACGATCGTGACGCTGCTCGCCGAGCCGAGGCCGCGGCCGGTCGGGGCGCCGCTCGCGGCCGGGCCACCATTGCCGCCGTTGCCCTGACCGTTGCCGTTGCCATTGCCGCCGTTGCCGTTGCCGTTGCCGTTGCCGCCGGTGAAGCGGCCCCCGCCCGACAGCTGGACGATCACGTCCGCGCCGGAGGTGACGTCCGAAGCGGTGGCGGACGTCTGGCTGTGGTAGCTCGTCTGGTCGGACGTCGGGATCGTGACGCTCTGGCCCGACGGCAGCTGGATCGTGATCGAGTCGGCCGCGACCGCGGTGACCTTGCCCTGGATCGCGATCGCGCCGCCGGCAGCCCCGCCGCCGAACACGCGGTTCGGGGCGCCGCTGGCGTTCGGCCCGAAGCCGCCGGCGAACCCGCCGTTCCCGCCGTTGGCACCGAAGCGGCCGGTTCCCGTCGATGTCGGCGCCGTGGCCCGGCCGGCTGCGAACGCGACGCCACCGACCGCGACGACCAGCGCGAAGCCGAGCAGGACGTTGACGAGCATCGAGCTGCCGGAGCGACGCTTCGCCGACGGCGCGACGACCGGCGGCGGGGGCGGCGCGGCCGGTGGGGCGAACGGGCCCTGGCCCGCGGGCGCCGTCGCGAACGGCGACGAGCCGGGAACGCCACCGGGCTGCGTGGGCGACGTCGAGCCGGCAGGCTGGACCGGCGCGGGCGGGTAGGAATACGACTCGGTGGGTCGGGTCTCGTCGGTCACGGGATCGGGCTCCTTATTCGTAGCGGAGGGCCTGGATGGGGTCGAGACGGGCGGCCTGTCGCGCCGGCCAGACGCCGAACACGACGCCGACGGCGAGGCTGAACAGGACGGCCGCGGCCACGGTCGAGAAGCTGAGCTGGACGCCCCAGCCGGCGATCTGGCCGATGAGCGCCGACACGCCGAAGCCGACGACGATGCCGATCAGGCCGCCGAGGAGGGACAGGGTCAGCGCCTCGATGAGGAACTGGGCGAGGATGTCGCGGCCGCGGGCGCCGACGGCCTTGCGGATGCCGATCTCGCGGGTCCGCTCGCGGACCGAGACCAGCATGATGTTCATGATCCCGATGCCGCCGACGATCAGCGAGATCGAGGCGATCCCGCCGAGCAGCAGGGTCAGCGTCGCGGTGATCGACGACGCGGCATCGAGCAGCTGGGTCTGGTTGAAGACCGAGAAGTCGGCGTTGTCGGTCGCGGCCAGCTCGTGGCGGCTGCGGAGGAGCGCCGTGATGTCGTTGGTGACCTGGGTCATCTGGTCGTCGGAGGTGACGCTCACCCCGATCGTGCGGACGGTGTCGCCGCCGATGAAGTACTTGTGGATCGTGGCCAGCGGCACGAGAACCTCGTCGTCCGGGTTGTTGAAGCTCGATCCGCCCTTCGGCTGGAGGATCCCGATCACGCGGAACGGCAGGCCGTTCACCGAGATGTTGGTGCCGATCGCCGAGGCGTCGAGCCCGAGGTCGCTCGCCGTGGTCGCGCCGAGGACGGCGACCCGCAGCCCGTCGTCCACGGCCGCGTCGGTCAGGAAGCTGCCCTGCCAGACGTCGTAGGCACGGACCTGGGCGTACTGGGCGCTCGTGCCGACGAGCGAGGTGGTGGTCGTCTTCGTGCCGACGACGACGTCGGCGGAGGTCTGGAGCTCCGGGGCGACCGCGGCGACGCCGGTGACCTTCGCGATCGCGGCCGAGTCGTCGAGGGTCAGCGGGTGGGCGCTGCTGCCGCCGGTCGGGCTGATCGTGAGGAGGTTGGTGCCGAGGCTGGCGAGGCGGGTCGTGATGTTCGACGTCGTCCCCTGGCCGACGCCGACGAGGGCGACGACCGAGGCCACGCCGATGATCACCCCGAGCATCGTGAGGGCCGCCCGCAGCCGGCTGGTCCGGAGCCGCGACAGGGCGAGCCGGAGGAGCTCGAAGACGTTCATCCGACGGGATCGCTCACGCGACGAGCACGCTGTCGAGGAGGCGGCCGTCGCGGATGTGGACCTGGCGGCTGGCGGCCACCGCGACGTCGGTATCGTGGGTGATGAGGACGATCGTCCGGCCCGTGGCGTGGAGCTCGCGGAACAGCGCGAGGACATCCGCGCCGGACGCGCTGTCGAGGTTGCCGGTGGGCTCGTCGGCGAGGATCAGGGCCGGGTCCGTGACGATCGCCCGGGCGACCGCGACCCGCTGCTGCTGGCCGCCGGACAGCTGGCTCGGCTCGTGGTGGAGGCGATCGCCGAGCCCCAGCCGCTCGAGGGCGGCCGTCGCCCGGGCGACGCGCTCCTTCCGCCCGACGCCCTGGTAGAGGAGGGGGGTCGCCACGTTGTCGAGCGCCGTCGTCCGCGGCAGCAGGTTGTAGGACTGGAAGACGAACCCGATCGTCCGGCTGCGGAGCCGGGCGAGGCCGTCGTCGGACAGCTCGGCGACCGGCGTCCCGGCCAGGCGATAGGTTCCCGCGGTCGGCCGGTCGAGGCAGCCGATGATGTTCATCA
>DATBPR010000614.1:0-3833 GCA_036561285.1 Candidatus Limnocylindrales bacterium
AACGCCGCCAGGGGCTTCTCGGAGTCGGCAGCGACCACGTCCCGGGTCAGCTCGACCTCGGGCCGATCCTCGCTCCAGTCATGGGCAGCGATCCCCGCCGCGCGCCGGAGGGTCACCAGCGTGATGTCGTCCTCCTGCTCGAAGCCGGAGCCGGTGAACGCGCCGAGCTCCTCGAGCAAGCGGTCCAGGAGCTGGCTTCCGGCATCGTCGCCGTCCATCGCCGCTCGCAGGCGGGGGAAGCCGAACATCTCGCGGCCCGGGCCGTGCTGCTCGACCATCCCGTCGGAGTACAGGAGCATGGCTTCCCCCTGGCCGACGAAGCCCTCGGTCTCCTCGTAGATGATCCCGGGCATCAGGCCGAGCGGGAGGCCGGTGGCCCGCAGCTCGACGACACCCTCCGATGTGCGCACGTACGGCAGGTTGTGGCCCGCGTTCGCGAACAGGAAGCGGCCCGTCGCGGGCTCGAGGACGCCGTAGAGGCACGTGACGAACATCCGGGTCGGCATCTCGGGCGCCAGCAGCTCGTTTGCCCGCGCCAGCACGAGGCCGGGCTCGACCAGGCGCGGCGCCTCGGCGCGCAGGATCGAGTGGGTCCGCGCCATGACGAGCGCGGCCGGGACGCCCTTGTCGGTGACGTCGCCGACGACGACGCCGATCCTGCCGTCGCCGAGGTCGATGAAGTCGTAGAAGTCGCCGCCGACGACCCGAGCGGGACCGTAGTAGGCGGCGATCTGCCACTCGGGCAGCTGCGGCAGCTCACGCGGCAGGAACTGCTGCTGGATCAGCTGCGCGACCTTGAGCTCCTGCTCGTAGCGCTCGCGCTCGGCGGCCTCCGCTGCCTGCTCCTTGACGAGCTGGGCGACGCGGATCGCCGGCGCGGCCTGGGCGGCAAGGGTCCCGAGGAGCCGCCGGTCATCCGACGAATAGTCCTGCTCCGACAGCCGCGGCCCGAGGTTGAGCGTCCCGATCAGCTCGCCCTGGGTCACGAGGGGCACGACGAGGGCGACCCCCGCGGCCCGCAGCTCGTCCAGGGCCGCCGACCCGAGCTCGAGCCGTGACAGGTCGACGGGACCGGGTGCGGCCTGGAGATAGGCGAACAGCGCGTCGGTCTCGGGAATGTCCACGGCGACCCCGGGCAGCTCCACCGCCACCTGGGGCAACGGAGCCGGCTCGGCGGCTGCGACCGGCTCGGCTCGGCCGAACAGGCGGCGGAACGGACGAGTGATCGCTGTCATGGACGCAGGCTCCCAGATGATCGTTCGGACATCGTTACGAACGCGCCAGGTGCGAGCGGTCCCGGACGATCCGGAGCCACAGGGCCTGTGCGGACGGCTTGATCGAGTGGTCCATGGTCGGGCTCTGGTCATCGGCGATCGCGTCGATCACCGCCATGACGACCGCGAGCAGCCTCGCCCCGCGAACCGTCGACCGCGTCATTGGTCGCGACCGCGAAGCCAGACACCTGTCGATCGTGGCCGGAGAGCGACGTCGACCGTCTCGCGAAGCCCGGCTCCGACCGCCTCGAGGCTCATCTCGACACGGAGCCTCGCCGCGTAGGCCGTCGTCGTGCGCTCCGCGTCGATCGCCGCGCGGTGGAAGTGCCGGTCGACGACATTCTGGACGCGTCGCCGCAGCGGCTGGAACAGCGCGAAGGCGACGAGGGTCGAGGCGGCGACGGCGATGGTCTGGCTCTCGGTGATGGACGCGAGCATGGCCTGGATCGCGATGATCGTGACCACGAACGTGGCACCGAGGATTCCCGTCAGGATCGCGTAGGCGATGGTCCGGCTGACGATCCGGTCGATCTCGTAGAGGCGGTAGCGCAGGATCGCGATCCCGATCGAGATCGGGACGAGCGGCGTGATCAGGATCGCCGAGATGATGTCGACGGGGAACGGCAGCGTGACGAAGTTCATGAGGACCAGGAAGCCGACCTCGACGACGGCGGCCACCGTGAGCCACTTGATCTGCTGCCGCTCGACGCTGTTCGTGTGTCGATATCTGGTCGCCACCGCCCCGACGGCCGCGAGACCCACCAGGACGATGAGCACCTGCCCGAGCGCCGACGTCGCAAGGTAGATCGTCATCAACACGTCGTTCCCCGGATCGGGCTCGACGTTCGACAGCAGGTTTACGCCCCGGTAACCCCAGGCGGCAACGGCCGTCGGCAAAAGCGTGAGGACCGCCGCGACCCACGCCAGCCAGAGTACGGGCCGCCAGCGGCGCGACGGCAGCCTGCCGTCCGGGAACAGCAGGATCGTCACGAACAGGAGGACGAATCCCGGGACCCAGGCCCAGGTGCCGATCCACGCGGCGATCTCCGCGATCGGCAGCGCACCAGGCCTGGTGATCAGGCCATAGATCGCGTACTCCGAGACGAACCCCGAGGCGGCCTGAGACAGGCCGATGACGAGGAACATCCAGCCGATCCGGTTCTCGGGCCGGCGCGTCGCGATCAGCCAGCCGAGGATGGGGTAGATCGTTCCGAGCATGAGCCCGCCGACGCCGTTGAAGCCGAGATCTTCCAGGCTCGTCCCGGACGAGTTCGGGACCATGAGGACGAGCGCGCCTGCCGTCATGGCCAGCGCCCAGATCGCGAGCGCGGTAGCGAGCCGTCGAGACCCGCCGGCGCTCACCGCGTCGCCCTCGGACTGAGCCACGCGGTCGCGCTTGCCGGCCGGACGGCCTGGGCCGCAGTAGCGGTCAGCATTTCCCGCAGCGAGGCAAGGTCCAGGTCCAATCGAAGATCGCCGGCGAACGCGTCCACCGTGCGCTGCCCGTCGTACCTGGCCCGGTCGAAGCGCAGCCAGCCCGCGACCAGAAGGAGGCATCCGAGCCAGTTCCTGGGCACGCGAAGCAGGATGAAGCCGCCGACGGCCGCGTAGATCGTCCCGACGAGGAACACGTCGAGGTTGAAGTCGCCGAACAGCGACCCGCCGTTCACGGCGATCAGGACGACGCCCGTCAGACTGATGCCGATGGATCCTGCGGCCGCAACCGCGGACCACTTCATCGGGCCGGCCGCGCGCTGAGCCACACGACGGACCCGGCAGGTCTGACAGCTTCGCCCGCGGTCGCCGCAAGCATCGTGCTCAGGGTGTCGAGGTCAACGCTGGACCGGACGCGATCCGCGAACGTCTCGGCGGTTTGCTGCCCGTCGTACCGCGCCCGGTCGAACCGCCGATCGACCGCGCGCTGGACGCGGCGGCGGAGCGGCTGCGCGAGTGCGAACGCGACCAGGGTCGACGCGGCGATCGCGATCGTGTTGTCCCTGGTGAACTGCGCGAGCACCGCCTGGAGCAGGACGGCGGCGCCGAGGAACACGGCCACGAGGAGACCGGTCAGGATCGCCCAGCCAACGGTCCGGCTGACGAGGCGGTCGATCTCGTAGAGCCGGTAGCGAAGGATGGCGACGCCGATCGCGATCGGGACGAGGGGCCCGACGAGAGCCGCCAGGATCATGTCGACCGGGGAGGGCACGATGCTGGTGAGGGCCAGCGCCAGGATGGCGATCTCCGACAGGCTGGCGTAGGCGAACCACTTGAGCTGCTGCCGTTCGATCCCGGTCGACCGGCGGAACCGGACGATGACGGACGCGAGGGCCGACAGCGCCACGAGCGCGCTCAGCAGGACGCCGGCAGTCTGCAACCTGTCCGCGACCACGATCCGTGCGTCTTGCGCGGCCGGGCCCCAGCCGTGGAGGAGGACCTGGCCCGAGGCACCCCAGGCCACGATGGCCTCGGGGAGGATCATCAGGAGCAGGGCGACCCCCGCGATCCAGGGGATGGGGCGCCACCGCGGCGACGGCAGCTCGCCATCGGGAAACAGGAGGA
>DATBPR010000615.1:0-1792 GCA_036561285.1 Candidatus Limnocylindrales bacterium
TGGCGCTGGGTGTTGGCGTGGCCGTTGGCGGTTCCGTGGGGACGACCGTCGGGGTCGACGTGGGCTCCGTCGAGGGCGTCTCGGTGGAGCTCGGAGCCGATGTCGGCGTGGGCGTCCCGCGCGGGCTCGGCGTGGGCGTCCCGCGCGGGCTCGGCGTGGGCACAGGCGTCGGCGTCGGCGTCGGTCCCGGGGTCCGGGTCGGCCGGGGCGTCCGGGTCGGCGATGGCGTGCCGCGCGGGTTCGGCGTCGCCGACGGCGTCGAGGTCGCGCCAGGCGTCGCGGTCGGCTCCTGGCTCGCGACGAGCGGCGGCCCGCTCGGTCCGGCGACGACGACCGTCGGCGTCGGAGCGCCCGAGGCAACGAGACCACTCGCGGACGGGCCGGTCGACGGCGTCGCCGGGGCCGACGAGCCGGCTGCCGAGGGTGCGGTGGTCGGCCCGCCCGAGGCCGGCGCGATGCTGCCGGGCGAGCTCGAGGAGGGCTCCGCGACCACCGGCGGCGACGCCTGGGCGATCTGCGGAGCTGGCGGAGACACGAAGAGCCCTGCCGACAGGGCGACGGTGGCGAGGATGAGGTTGAGGACCCCCATCGCGACGACCAGGCGTGCGCGCTGCGCGGCGGTCACAGGGTGACGAGGGCTCCTTCCGGCTGGCGAGGGGGGCCGCTCCGCGGTTCGTCCAATGCTATCACCGGGGCCCCTTCGAGCCGGCCGGCGGCCCGTGCCGCGGATCAGTCGGCGGGCGCCCCGGCAGCCTCCGTCCCGGATCGCGGGACGCCATCGACGTGGCCGGCGGCACCATCGCCGGGAGCGGTCAACGGAGCCTCCTCGAGCGGCACGTAGCGGGCCGGACCCCCGCCGGTGACGCTCTCGTAGAGCACGAGCCGGTCCACCGCCGAGACCACCGAGAGGTCCGCTGCCGCCTCCCGAAGGGCCGCCGCGGTCGCGGGTCCCGACCGGGCGCCGTCCGTTCGGGCGAGGGTCACGTGGGCCCGGAACGGCCGCGTCTCGGGGTCCCAGCCGCGGGCGGCGAGCGCCTCATCCAGGCGGGCCGTGAGCGCCGTGAGCCGGTCGACGCCCTCGTCGATCCCCAGCCAGATCGTCCGCGGCCGGCCATGCGGCGGGAAGGCGCCCGCGCCGGCCAGCCGCAACCGGGTCGACGCCTCGCCCGCGGCGGCCTCGTGGACCGCCTCGGCCACGATCGGGACCCGGTCGTTGTCCGTCGGGCCGATGAATCGCAGCGTCAGGTGCAGTCCGTCGAGCCGGACCCAGCGAATGCCGCGCCCGTCCGGGATCTGCGCCCGCACCTGCTCGACGATCCCGGTGACCGCGGCTCGCGCCAGCTCGTCCAGGGGCACCGCGACGAACAGCCGCGGTTCGCGGTACACGACGCCGCCGTCCGTGTCGCCGGCCTCAGCTCGACCGGGGGCCGAAGCGCTCGCGGTCCTCGTTCAGCACGCGGCGCGCCTCGGCGGCGTCCTTCCAGCCCACGACCTCGACCGTCTTGTCCTCGAGGAGCTTGTACGTCTGGAAGAAGTGCTCGATCTCGACGAGCCGGTGGGGCCGGACCTGGTCGAGCCGCTCGACATGCTGCTGGTGCGGATCCCCGATCGCGACGCAGAGGACCTTGAAGTCCTGGCCCTTCTCGTCCCGCATCTCGAGGCCGCCGATCGGACGCGCCCAGACGTGACAGCCCGGGAAGGTCGGCTCGTCGATCAGCAGGAGGATGTCGGTCGGATCGCCGTCGCCCGAGATCGTGTCGACCGTGTAGCCGTAGTCGAAGTTGTAGAAGAC
>DATBPR010000616.1:0-2444 GCA_036561285.1 Candidatus Limnocylindrales bacterium
GCGATCGGGCTGCTCGTCCTGTCGCCGATCAGCGGCGCGATCGCCGACCGGTCCGGCTCGCGGACTCTCGCCACCGCCGGGATGATCGTGACCGGCGTCGGACTCGCCGGGCTGGCGCTGACGATCTCGGTCGACACGCCGATCTGGCAGCTGGCCATGTGGCAGCTGATCGTCGGTGCCGGCTCCGGGCTGTTCGCCTCGCCGAACACGAGCGCCGTGATGGGCGCCGTGCCCGCGGAGAAGCGGGGGATGGGCGCCGGCGCCCGGATGATGCTGACCCAGGTCGGGTTCATGATCTCGATCGCGCTCGCCCTCGGGCTCGTGACCAGCGTCGTCAACCCCGCGGTCCTGCTGGCGGTCTTCTCCGGCGCCCAGACCGGGTCGTCCGGGATCGACCTCGACCCGTTCATCCACGCGCTCCAGATCGCCTTTGCGGTGGGCTTCGTCTTCTCGATGATCGGTGCCGTGGTGTCGTCGATGCGCGGCGTCTCCGACGTCGAGGAGGAGCTCGGCCAGCCCGTCGCGGCCTGATGGCAACGGCGGATGCCAGTCCGCCCGCCGATGTCTCAGCCGAGCGAGGCGAGGTACCGCATCAGTGGCGTCCCGACCGCGAACGAATCGGCGATCACGACCGGCAGATCCGGGCTCATCGCCTCCACGTCCGAGAGCCGCCGCCCGAATGTCACGTTCTTCAGCCTGAGGACGTCCGCCGCCGGATGGTCCGGCGGAAAGCCGGTCGGAACCCGCTTGAGCGACTCGCCGTCGTCGCCGACTTCGCCGAACGTCCCCTTGAACGCCGGCGCCTCGACGAGATCGCGGAACCCGTCGTAGTCGTCCGCAATGCGCTCGCGGAACGCCGTGATCCATTCCTTGTCCGGATGCCAGACCCCGCCGCCGACGTAGATCTCGCCCGGCTGGAGGTGGAAGTAGCCGCCGCTGGCGTGGACGCTCTCCGTGTGGGAGCGGCCGGTGGCCGTGTCGATGCCGTCGCCGGCCCAGGCAAAGCTTGCCGCGACATGCGTCTTGTAGGGCGACTTGTCCTTGGAGAACCGCGTGTCCCGGTAGATCCGGAACGGGGAGCGCGCCGCGTCCGCATGGAGCGGGATCTCCCGGCCGCGGAACTCCGCCTCCAGCGCGACGCAGAGCTCCTCCATGGGCTCTTTCAGGAGCCGCTCGTACTCCGCCTTGCGCGGCTGGAACCAGGCGCGGTCGTTGTTCGCCGCGAGATCGGCGAGGAACTGGATGGCCTCCGGGCGGAAGCCGGGGAAGGACGGGGCGGTGACGGCCATGTCGGGTCTCCGGAAACGATGTCCACCGACTCTACTCCGCCCGCCTCATCCGGCCCTTATCCGCCGTCGACAGAGCCGAAGACGAGCGAGGCATTGAGGCCGCCGAACCCGAACGAGGTCGACAGGATCCGGTCGCAGCGCCCGTCCCGGCTGGACCGGAGGAGGCCCGGCAGCAGCTCGCCGACCTCCGCCTCCGGCTCGACGAGGTTCGTGGATGCGGGCACCCAGCCGTCGCGGATCGCCAGGGCGCAGATCGCGGCCTCGATCGCTCCCGACGCCCCCAGCGGGTGGCCGTAGAGGGCCTTCGTGCCGCTCACCGGCACGGTCGCCGCGCGCTCGCCCAGCGCCCGCGTGATGGCCCGGGCCTCCGCGATGTCGCCCAGCTGCGTTGACGACGCATGGGCGCTCACCCAGTCGATCTCGGACGGCTCGACCCCGCCGTCGTCGAGGGCGATCGTCGCTGCCCGAGCCGCCTCGGACCCGTCGGCCCGTGGCTGGACCATGTGGTTCGCGTCGGAGGTCGCACCGTAGCCGAGGACCCTCGCGTAGGGCTCCGCGCCGCGTGCCCGGGCGATCTCCTCGGCCTCGAGGACGAGGAAGGCGACGCCCTCGCCCATGACGAACCCGTCGCGGTCGCCGTCGAACGGGCGGCAGGCCTGCGTCGGGTCGTCGTTATGGCGGTCGGAGAGCGCGCGGATGATGTCGAACGCGCCGAAGGCGAGCGGGCTCAGCGGGACCTCCGCGCCGCCGGCGATCGCCGCGTCGATCGTGCCGGCGCGGATCGCGTTCAGGGCCTCGCCGACGGCGACGGCACCGGACGCGCAGGAGTTGGCCGTCGAAAGGATCGGCCCGCGGACGTCGAGGGCGATCCCGAGGTTGGCCGGCGCCGCCCCGCCGAACACCGCCAGCGCCAGGTTCGGCGCGACGGCCTTGATCCCGCGCTCGAGATATGCCTCGTGCTGGCTCTCGGCGTAGGCGATCCCGCCCAGCGCGCTGCCGAGGTAGATCCCGATCCGCTCGCGGGCCGCGGAACCCGCCTCGCCCGGCCGCAGCCCGGCGTCCTCGAGGGCGAGCTGGCCGGCGACGAGGCCGAACTGGCTGAACCGGTCGAGCTGGCGGGCGGTCCGTGGCGGCATCCACGAGATCGGGTCGAAG
>DATBPR010000617.1:0-17972 GCA_036561285.1 Candidatus Limnocylindrales bacterium
TCCGGATCTCGGCGCCGAGCGCCTGGGCCGCGCTGCCGATCGCGTTCGAGATGCCGCCGGTCCCGCCCTTTGGGATCCCCCAGGCCCGGAACGCGCCGTCGATCTCGCCCATGTAGTGGTGAAGCAGGACGTAGGCCGTGCCGGGCGAGCGCACGCCGAGGTACGTCCCGATGATCCCGGACGCGCTCATCGTCGCCTTGAGCGGGTCCGTCTCGAACCACTGGTCGAGGAAGTCGGCCGCGCTCATCGTCATCAGCTGGACGAACACGGCCTGCTGTCGCTCCGGCAGCTGCTGGAACGACCGGAGCAGCCCGCCGAGCGGCAGGAGCGGCCGCGGGTCCATGGAGGTCAGGTCCGGCGGCGTGATCGAGAGGATCGGCTTGATGAACCGGGCCATCTCGACCATCAGCTGGCCGTATTCCTCGTAGGCCTCGGCGTCGGTCGCCGACCAGCGCCGCAGCTCGCGGATGGTCCGGCCATGGTCGTTGACCCGCCAAAGGTAGTCGCCCGTCCCGGCGACCTCGCCGGCGGCGCCGGCGCGCTTCGGTCCCTTGGGCCCGTCGCCCGGCCGGAGCGGCGTGAACGTCCCGTCGAGCGGGAGGATGTCGAGGCCGTGTCGCGGCAGCTCGAGGTCCCGGATGATCTCGGGCCGCAGCAGCGAGACGACGTAGCTGAACACGCTGAACCGGAAGCCCGGGAACAGCTCCTCGGTGACCGCGGCGCCCCCGAGCACGTGGCGCTGCTCAAGCACGAGGGTCTTCAGACCGGCCCGAGCCAGGTACGCGGCGCTCACCAGCCCGTTGTGGCCGCCGCCGATGATCACCGCGTCGTAGCCGTCGGCCAAGCCGTCCTCCTCGCTGACGCGACGGGCGTCCGCCGCAAGGCGAGGGTAGCCGAGCCTCGCGCGCCGCCGCCGGGAGGTTCCGCAACGCCGGCCGCGGCTCGCAGGGCGCATCACCGGTGCGAGCGGGCACCGAGACCCGAACCGCGCAAGGCCGGCTTTCGTTCTCACCGATAGGATCGCCGTCCCAGTCCAATCCGCCGTGTCCTGGAGGAGATGCACGTATGCGAAGGACCCTGTCCATTCTTGGCGCGCTGCTCGCGACCTTCCTGATCGCGACGCCGGTCGGCGCCATCACCCATGGCTTCCCGGACAACGGCGAGCACCCCTACGTCGGTGAGCTCCTGTTCTTCGTCCCGGATGCTTCGGATCCCCGCTTCACCGACGCCGGCGGGTGGTTCACCTGCAGCGGCACGCTGCTGAGCTCGACGATCGTCGTCACGGCAGGCCATTGCACGTTCGCCGTCGGCCTGAACGGCGCCTCGACGACCCACAACGGCGCGGACACGGACGCCGCTCATGGGGGCGTCGGTGGCAATGACGTCTGGTTCAGCAATGCCGCGGCGCCGAACTTCGGCATCCTTCCGCCGAGCTCGACGTTCGCCTCGAACGCCGCGCGCTACGCCGGCTGGTCGGCCGCGCTGAACGCGGACTCCGCCGAGTGGCATCGCGCGACTGCGACGCCACATCCGCTCTATGACGACCTGGCGTTCTTCGTCCACGACACGGGCGTCGACCGGCTTGACACCGGGATCACGCTCGGCGGCTACGCCAGGCTCGCCCCGCAGGGCTGGCTCAACCAATACCCGGACAACAAGAAGCACGTCTTCGAGACCGTCGGATACGGGCTCGAGAAGTCGACCGGCAGCCAGTCGATCGGCGGCGATACGCGTCGGAAGTCGAGCCCGTGGCTCCAGAGCCTGAAAAGCGCGCCGCCGAACACGTACATGGTCCTCTCCAACAATGCCGCCAGCGGCGGCACCTGCTTCGGTGACTCGGGCGGTCCGACGTTCGACAACACCAACTCGAACCTGATCGTCGCGGTCACGTCGTTCGGCAACAACAACTGCACCGGGCACGGCGGGGTCTACCGCCTCGACGAGCCCGACGACCAGACCTTCCTGGCCGGATTCGGCATCCACCCGTAAACCGTCGCGTCCACGACGCTCAACGCCCGGCCCCGGCGGGATTCCCGCCGGGGCCGTTCGATACCCGGCGGACCCTCGTCGGGCGTCCATGGCGATCGTGCGTACGATGGCCGTATTCCCACAGCGAGGACCCCGATGCCCGACCGTCGCACCCTCCTTCACCAGACCGCGGACCTGGCCGCGGATTTTCTCGAGGGCCTGCCCTCGCGACCGGTCCACGCCACGGCAACCCACGACGACCTGCTCGCGGCCTTCGACGGTGACCTGCCGGCCCGCGGCGAGGCGGCCGGGGAGATCGTCTCGGACCTCGCCCGGATCGCCGATCCGGGGTTGATCGCCAGCGCCGGACCGCGCTACTTCGGGTTCGTGATCGGCGGCAGCCTGCCCTCGGCGCTCGCGGCGGACTGGCTGACGAGCACCTGGGACAACAACGCCGGGCTCTACGCGATCGGTCCGTCCGCGTCGGTCGCCGAGGAGGTCGCAGGCCGCTGGCTGATCGACCTGTTCGGGCTGCCGGCGGGGTCGTCGATCGGGTACTCCACCGGTGCCACGATGGCCTCGTTCACCGGCCTGGCCGCCGGCCGCCATCGCGTTCTCGAGCGGACGGGCTGGAACGTCGAGGAGGACGGCCTTGCCGGCGCGTCCGAGATCGCCGTCGTCGTCGGCGCCGAGGCGCACGTCACGATCCACGTCTCGCTCCAGATGCTCGGGCTCGGCCGGAACCGGGTCCACCGAGTCGAGGCGGACGAGCAGGGCCGGATGCGCCCCGATCGCCTCCGCGAGGTGCTCGCCGGGCTTCGCGACCGGCCGGTGATCGTCTGCGCCCAATCCGGCAACGTGAACACCGGCGCGTTCGATCCGCTGCCGGAGATCGTGGCCGCCGTCCGCGAGCTGCCGAACGCGTGGCTCCACGTCGACGGGGCGTTCGGTCTGTGGGCGGCGGTGTCGCCGGATCTCCGCCATCTCGTTGCGGGGCTCGGCGACGCGGACTCGTGGACGACCGACGCGCACAAGTGGCTGAACGTGCCGTACGACTCGGGGATCTCGATCGTCCGCGACGCGGCCGCGCATCACGCGGCCATGACGCTCGGTGCGGCCTACTACGTCGAGACGGCCGGCGGGGAGCGCGACCCGTACAACTGGGTCGCCGAGTCCTCGCGCCGGGCCCGCGGCTTCCCGATCTACGCCGCGCTGCGGGAGCTGGGGCGGGACGGGCTGGCGGCGATGATCGACCGCGGCTGCGCCCTGGCCCGGCGAATGGCCGACGGGCTCCGCGACGCGTCCGGGGTGACGATCCTCAACGACGTCGTCCTGAACCAGGTCCTCGTCAGGTTCGCCCCACCGGCGACGGACGGCGCGCCGCCCGACGAGGCCGCCATCGACGCCTTCACCCGCGATGTCATCGCCGCGGTCCAGGCGGACGGCACCTGCTGGCTCGGCGGAACGACCTGGCACGGGATGGCCGCGATGCGAATCTCCGTCTCGAACTGGTCGACGACCGAGGAGGACGCGGACGCGTCCGTCGCGGCGATCCGGCGCTGCGCGGACGCCGTCGCCGCCGAGGGGGCTCGGGTCACCGCCTGACCGGCCGGGGCGCGGCGGTCAGCTCCGGCGCGGGTCGGGTCGTCGTCGAACGCGCGCGGTTCGGCGATCCGATCGGCCCCCGCGAGTGGTGCAGCCAGCCGGAGACCAGCCGGTTCAACCTCTCGCCGGCCGAGGCCCTCGGCCCCGCCGCCGGCAGCGGCAGCGCGTCCGGACGGCGGAGCGTCGCCTGGAACTCCTCCTCACGCCGCCGCTCGAACTCCCCCTCGATGTACGACACCATCCATCTCGAGCTCACGTTGTCGTTCCCCCAGCCGGCGCGCGACTTGCGGCGCCTGGCCGACAGGCTGGCTTGCGGCGGAGGTCGGGTCAGGA
Source organism: Candidatus Limnocylindrales bacterium (assembly GCA_036561285.1). Classification (GTDB taxonomy): domain Bacteria; phylum Chloroflexota; class Limnocylindria; order Limnocylindrales; family CSP1-4; genus CF-46. The sequence goes on from DATBPR010000617.1 coordinate 3,907, forward strand.
ACCTGCGTTCCTGCCGAACTCGTCGGCGTCCGCCGCCAGCCGCGCCGGATCGAGGAGCGTGATCGACCGCGAGCCCGTCGCCACGATCCCGTCCTCCCGCAGGCTGCGGAGCTCCCGGACGACGACCTCCCGGACGGAGCCGACCGCCTCCGCGAGCTGCTGCTGGGTGATCCGGGCGACGGGCAGGCCCCCCGGCTCGGCCGGGGTCGCGATGTGGAGCAGCTGCCGGCCGATCCGCTGGCGGACCGTCGTGAACGCGCTCCCCGGGATCTCGCCCACGAACGAGACAACCCGCTCGGCCAGCTCGTCGAGGAAGACGTTCGCGACGGCCAGCTCCTCGCGGGCGACCAGCCGGACCACGTCGGGCCGCAGCTCGAGGAGCTCGGAGTCGGCGAGGGCGTAGAGCGATCCCGGCATCGTGTACGGGCGTGCGAACAGGGAGACGGCCCCGAGCAGGGCGCCGGGCCGGGCGTGCCGGATCGTGAGGCTGCGGCCGTCCGGCGACGAGACCTCGGCCCGGATCAGCCCCGAGATGACGAGCTCGAGGTGCGAGCCGCCCTGGCCGATCGGCCGGACGAGGCTTCGTGCCTCGTCGCGCCGGATCCGGGAGCCCTCGAGGACACGGGCCAACAGGTCCCGGTCGAGCGATCCGAGCCACGAGGCGGCGATCGCGCGGTCCAGGCGCTCCCGCTGGGCCGCGTCCCCCGCAGGATCCATCCGGCAACGCTAGCAGGCCGGTGTCCGGGCCTCGTCACCGGGCATACTGGCGTCCAGGCCGCCATCCCGGCCCATCGCCCCTCGGAGGACGCAGGATCACGTGAGCGTCGGCACCGCGTTCCATTCGGCGACCTCGCCGCTGAACCGCAAGCAGCAATGGCGCGAGTGGTCGGGCTACTTCGCCTCGTCGGCCTATGCCGACGCCCACGACATCGAGTACAACGCGATCCGCGAGGCGGCGGCACTCATCGATGTCAGCCCGCTCTACAAGTACGTCGTCGGCGGCCACGATGCGATGCGGCTCGTCGACCGGGTGATCACGCGCGACGCGACGAAGCTGACGTCGGGCCGGGTCATCTACACGCCATGGTGCGACGAGCACGGCAAGGTCATCGACGACGGAACCGTCCACGCGCTCGACGACGGCAACTTCCGCTGGACAGCCGCGGACCCGCAGCTGCGCTGGCTCCGGATGAACGCCGCCGGGCTCGACGTGACGATCGAGGACGTCACGGAGTCCACGGCCGCCGTTGCGATCCAGGGCCCGCGCTCGCGCGACGTGCTCGAGGCGGCGACGGGCCAGTCGTTCGGGGATCTCGGCTACTTCCGCCGGCGGACGGCGACGATCGGCTCCGGCCGGAGGGCGCTGGCGATCGACGTCTCGCGGACTGGCTACACCGGCGACCTGGGCTACGAGCTGTGGGTCGACGCGGGCCGGGCGGTTGCGCTGTGGGACGCACTCTGGGCCGCCGGGCGGGACCACGGCATCCGGCCGGCGGGGATGCTCGCCCTCGACGTCGTCCGGCTCGAGGCCGGGCTGATCCTCCTCGAGGTCGACTACACGTCGGCCCGCCACGCGATGAACCCGGACCAGAGCTACAGCCCTTCCGAGATCGGCCTCGGCCGCCTCGTGTCGTTCGACAAGGCCGACTTCGTCGGGCGGCTCGCCCTGCTCCGCGAGCACCAGGCGGGCGGACCGGCGCGCCGGCTCGTCGGCCTCCAGCTCGACTGGTACGGGATCGAGGGCCTGTTCTCCGCCCAGGGCCTGCCGCCCGCGATCTCGCCCGCGGTCGACCGCTCGCCGCGGCCCGTCTTTGTCGGCGGCCGTCAGGTCGGCCGGGCGACGTCGGTCGGCTGGAGCCCGATCCTCAAGCAGGCGATCGCGCTGGCGTCCGTCCCGCCCTCACACGAGGAGGTCGGCTCGAAGGTCGACGTCGAGTGGACGGTCGAGGGCCGCCGCGGCCGCGTCGGCGCGGTGGTCGTCCCGCTCCCGTTCCTGGACCTGGAACGCAAGCGCTCATAGCCGGAGCAGCGCGGGCCCGGCAGCGCACCGGGGCGGAGGTTCGGATCGTGGATCGCCGGCAGGCCGAGGCCCTGTACTACGGGGTTGCCGCCGCCCTCGGTGTCTTCGTGGCGCTGAATCCGTTGCCCGAGCCGTGGCAGCTCGTGGCGGTTCTGCTCGCCGGCGTGGGCGCAACCCTGATCCGCAGCCAGCTTCTCCATGCCGCCGCATGGTCGAGGACCGACCTGACCTGGGTGCTGATCTTCCTCGCGACCTGGGCCCCGGCATCCTGGCTGCTGCACCGCTGGCCATTCCGATGATCCGGGCACGAACGGCGCTCGCCTCGCCGCGTCAGTAGCCCTTGTCGAGGGCCGCCCGCGCGACCTTCACCGCGATTGAGCCGCCGGGAACCAGCAATCCGACCGTATCGGCGCCGATGTCGAAGAGCGCGTCGCGGGTGATCACCTTGCCGAGATGCGGCAGGAGCGAGCCGCCCGCCTTGATCGCACCCGTCACCGCATCGATCTCGACGACGCCGCGCTTGTCCTTCGGCTTCCAGTGGAACTCGTACGCCCAGACCGGCCGGTAGACCAGATCGGTCGTCTCGAGGGTCAGCGACTCCTCGAGGATCGTGTCGGCCTGGACGGGCTTGAGCATCTCGCCGAGGAGCTGGCGGACGACGTACGACGCCCGGTGCTCCGGCGGGACGACGACCGTGTCGTCCGCGGCGAGGACGGCCGGATCCGCGACCTCGCGGCGCGGCCCGGCCAGGACCGTCGCCGCGTCGGCGACCGGCGTCCCGGCTCGGGCGTCGACGTTCAGCTCGTGGCTCAGGTCCTCCCGGCAATGCTCGATCGCGTCGAGGCTGAAGGTCCGCGCGGTCGGCCCAGAATCGGCGATCGGATAGGTCGCGCCGTGGACGCTGACCTCGCGGACCTCGGGCGCGCTCGCCGGGACCGAGTAGCTGCGACGCCGCTCGTAGACGTAGGTCGCTTTCCCGGCCACGTGCCAGAACGCCTCGAGCCGGCGCTGGCTCGTGACCAGCTCGATCTCCTCGGCCTTCGGCCGCGACAGGAGCGAGCCGATCCCGCTGGCGAACGCCTGCGACCGCTTGTCCATCGCCCGCTGGCGGAGGACGTCGGCGCTCTCGCGATCCTCGAGGACGAGGATCCGCTGGGTTCCGAGCTGGATGTCCACGGCGTCAGGCGGGCCGGCTGCGCGCGGCGAGCCGCGCGTGGATCGCCTGGACGTGGTTGCGTGTCGCAACCGTCCGCTGGGCCGTCGTCGCGTGGCCCTCGAACGATCGACGACCGAGCCGCGCCTGGCTTCCGGCCACCAGGGCCGCGTGGCTCGAATGGGCGCTCGCGGCCCGGAGGCGCTCGGTCCACTCGGGCCGGAGGTGCTTCGTGCTCATCGTCGCGCGCCTAGCCCATCACGAGATAGCCGACGTAGACGGTCTTGCCCGGCGCCTTCGACAGGTAGATCGTCAAGGCGTTCGTCGACGGCACCGCGGCCCGGACGTAACAGCCGCTGACGCTCGTCTGGAGCGTCGCGACGGCCCACGAGCTGGTCGAGGCGCCCGGGACCGACACCTTGATCGCTCTCCACGAGGCCGACACCGCCCGCCGGGCGCTCCGGCTCGTCCGGAACGAGCCGTTCACGTACAGGGCGCTCTGCGCGGACGTCGCGGCCGAGGCGTAGACGCCATACCTGGCCCCGGCGCCCGCGTGGCCGTGCACGCCCGCACCGGCCGCCGGAACGTTGAGGGAGTTCGATCCGCTGAAGCCGTGGAGCCCGGTCCCCGGCTCGGGCGCCAACCCGACGCCGCCGACGAAGCCGACCCCGGTCAGGCCCCAGTCGCCCGTCCCGACCACCCCGACGCCCTGGATCGTGTCGCCCCAGATGCCGGCATCCGACGCGTCGGTGTCCGAGAAGCCGTACACGCCCACCTGGGTGAAGTCCGTGCCGTCGGGCGGCGCGGAGCCGCTCCGACCCTGGAGTCCTGCGCCCGTCCCGTCCGTGATCCCGCCGAGGACCGGATGGGCAGTCGCCGAGTTGACGATCGTCGGCGCGTCCGCGGCGTTGTCGGTCGCGGTCTCGCCCTTGCCGAGGACGAGGTTGTCGCCGGTCGCTGCGGAGACCGGTGCCGCTCGACCAAGGGCCGCGACGGCGAGGGCTCCGGCGCCACCCAGGGCTCCGGCGAGGATGGCGCGGCGCGAGCGGGGCGCGTTGGTGTCGATGGCCACCGAGTGGATCCTCCCTCGTGCGCGGGCTCGAGGCCGGTGCCCCGTCCACCGCAGCCGGAGCGCGGCCCGGCGGATGCATCATCCGCGATCCGTGGGGCCGATCACAACTTGCCGCGGGCGACGGTCAGTCGCGGCCGCGCAGCAACGAGATCCGGAACGGCCGAAGCTCGCCCCGGGCGAAGCCGCCGGCGATGACCGGGTCCTCGTCCATGATCCGGCGGGCGGCCTCCTCGTCGGGCGCCTCGAGGATCGCGATCCCGGTGTTGACCTGGCCGAGCGTCGGGCCGACGAGGACGATCGTGCCCTCGGCGAGGAGCCGCTCGAACCGCTCGAAGTGGACGCTCCAGACGGCCTTCTCCTCGTCGGTCATCGTGGCCGCGAAGTTCTCGCGCGGTGGATGGATGAAGTAGATCCACTCGGGCATGTCAGCGGCCCGCCACGCCGACGGGAGACCGGTCGAGAAACCGCTCCAGGCCGGCCAGCGCCTCGGGCAGGTCCTCGCGCCCGAAGCCGATCCGGACGTGGTTGCCGTCGTGGCCGATCACGCTGCCCGGCAGGAGGAGGACGCCCTCGGCCTCGACGAGCCGGGTGGCGAACGACTCGGACGGCTCGTCGTCGAGCAGGCGGGCGAAGCCGATCGAGCCGGCGCGCGGGCGGACCCATGACCAGCGATCGCTGTAGGCGGCGAAGAACCGGTCGAGGTGGACGAGGTTGTCCGTGACGATCCGGCGGGACCGGGCGAGGACGGCGTCGCGGGCGCGGAGCCCGATCAGCGCGAGGATCTCCGACGGCGCCGACGAGCAGATCGTCGTGTAGTCCTTGATCGCGGCGCAGCGGGCGAGGAGCTCCCGATCGCGGGTCGCGAGCCAGCCGATCCGGAGGCCGGCCAGCGCGAACGACTTCGACATCACCCCGAGCGAGACGCCGCGATCCAGGGCGTCCGCGCCCGCCGTGAGCCGATCGGCCTCGTCGAATTCGAGGGAGCGGTAGACCTCGTCGGCGAGCAGGTGGATCCCGCGATCCGCGAGCATCCCGGTCAGGCGCGCCCACTCGGAATGGGTCGGCAGCATGCCCGTCGGGTTGTGCGGCGCGTTGACGACGACGAGGCGGGTCTCCGGGCGGAGGGCCGCGATCAGGCGCTCCGGGTCGAGCGCCCAGCCGTCGGCCTCCTCCAGGACATGCAGCGTGACGTCCGCCCCGGCCGCCCGCCCGACCTCGTACAGGCTCTGGTAGCCGGGCCAGGTGACGATGGCGTGGTCGCCCGGGCCGAGCACGACGTTCGAGAGGCAGAAGATCGCCTCTTCCGCGCCGGCGAAGACGAGGACGTCGTCCGCGTCGAGCGTGTCATAGAGGCTGGCGATCTCCGCCCGGAGCAGCGGATGGCCTGGCGCTTCCGAGTAGCCCAGCCGCAGGCCGGCCCAGAGCGCCGCGGTCTCGTCGTCGGCGAGGGCCAGGAGATCGGCCATCCGCCAGCCCTCGACGTCCGAGGCGCAGAGGAGATGCCGGACCGCGAACTCCCAGCGGGCGAAGAAGCGCTCGAGGGCGAATTCGGCGATGCGCATCGGCCGATGATCGCCGAATGGGGCGCGCGTGGCGAGACCCTCGCGGCGGCGCGGTCAGTCGCGGTCGGCGACGCCGGCGTCCTCGAACGTCGCCATCTCGCCGAGGATCCGCGCCGCAGCGCCGACGACCGGGATCGCGAGGGCGGCGCCGCTCCCCTCCCCGAGCCGGAGCCCAAGATCGAGGATCGGCTCGAGGCCGAGCGCGCCGAGGACGATCCGGTGGCCGGGCTCGACGGACCGATGGCTCGCGATCAGGCGGGCCCGCAGGTCCGGCGCGAGCCGCGCCGCGACGAGGGCCGCCGCAGCGGTGATGAACCCGTCGAGGACGACCGGGACCCGGCGGGCCGCCGCCTCCAGGATCGCGCCCGCGATCGCGGCGATCTCGAGACCGCCGAACGTGGCGAGGACGTCGAGCGGGCGCGAGGGATCCGGCCGATGGAGCGCAAGCGCGGCGTCGATCACGGCTGCCTTGCGTCGCACCCCGTCGTCGTCGAGACCGGTCCCGCGACCGGTGACGTCGCGCGCCGGCCGATCGAGGAGCGCCGCGACGATCGCGCTAGAGGCGGTGGTATTGCCGATGCCCATGTCGCCGACGCCGAGGAGGTCGCAGCCGTCAGCGGCGAGCTCGGCCGCGATCCGCCGACCGACCTCGATGGCCGCCACCGTCTCCGCGGACGTCATGGCCGGCTCGACCGAGAAGTCGCGGGTGCCGCGGGCGATCCGCGCGGTGATCACCCGAGGCGGTTCCGGGCGGGCGGGAGCGACGTCGGGCGCGGTCGTCGGCTCGCCGCCGACGCCCACGTCGACGACCACGAGCGTCGCACCGGCGACGCGGCTCAGGACGTTGATCGCGGCGCCGCCGGCCGCGAAGTTCGCGACCATCTGGCGGGTGACCTCGGGCGGATACGGCGACACGCCCTGGCGGGCGATCCCGTGATCGCCGGCGAACACGACGATCGCCGGCCGATCGATCGAGGTGACGGGCTCTCCGCGGATCCCCGCCAGCTCCAACGCCAGGGTCTCCAGCCGGCCGAGGCTCCCCGGCGGCTTGGTCAGCCGGTCGAGACGCCGGGCGACGATCGCCATCGCGTCGGCGTCGAGCGGGCCGATCCGGGACGCGATCTCGTCGAGCGGGTCGAGCGCCACGCGGGCCGGGGGCGTCATCCGTTCCCCTCGTGTCCGGCCAGCCGGACCCGGAAGACGCTCCCCGGCGCGAACGTGGTGGGCTCCGTGGTGTTGCCGGCCCCGTCGACGAGCGCCGCGTGGAGCGCCGCGAGGAACCGGCCGTGGCTGACGACGACGACCGGCCCACCGATGTTTCGAATCTCCGTCGCCATTCGGACGGCCCGGCCGGACACGGCGAGGGCCGCTTCGCCTCCGGGCCAATCCACTGGCTCGCGGGCGAGGATCCGCTCGGCCAGCGCCGGCTCCAGCGTCGAGAGCTCCGCCCAGGTGAGGCCCTCGATGCGCCCGAAGTCGACCTCGGCCAGGTCGGGCAGGACAGAGACCGGGCGACCCGCGGCGTTGGCGATCGCGAGCCCGGTCTCCCGGGCCCGGCGGAGCGGGCTCGAGAGGATCGTGACGTCGCCGGGCAGGTCCGGGGCGAGGCGCTTCGCAGCCTCGGCGGCGACCTCGCGGCCCTCGCGACTCAGCGGCGGGTCCGAGCGGCCGCACCAGCGCCGGCCGGTCCAGGCCGTCGGCGCGTGCCGGACGAGCCAGGCCGTCTGAGGGGCATCGGTGGCCCCCAGAGCGCGTGGCGCCGCGACGATGGCCGTCATCGGCCTGCCGCCGTCGGCTTCTCGAGCCGGATCGCCCGGCCGGCGACCATGAACCAGGCCTCGTCGCTGTCGGCAACGAGCCGCTGGTGGGCAATCCCGAGCAGGTCGCGGAACGCCCGCGACACCGCGTCCATCGGGACGAGCCCGAGCCCGATCTCGTCGCTGACGACGACGACGGGACCGTCGTGGGCGGCGAGGGCGTCATGGAGCTCTTCGACGGGGCCGTCGACGAGGGCCGGAACGTCCACCGGCTCGTCGAGGAGCTGGCTCAGCCAGAGGGTCAGCCCGTCGAGGAGGATCGTCGTCGTCGCGGGGACCGCCCGGATCGCCGCGGGCAGGGCGCGGCCGGGCTCGATCGTCGCCCAGCCGGCCGGCCGATCAGCCCGGTGCATCGCGATCCGGTCGTCCATCTCGGCGTCCCCGGGGAGCGCCGTCGCGACGAACGTCACGGGCTCGTCGCCGGCGAGGGCGGCCGCGCGGTCGCGCCCGAACCGGCTCTTCCCGCTCCGGGTTCCGCCGAGGATCACCACGAGCGGCCGGCTCATCCGAGCAGGGCCGCGGAGAGGACGATCGAGGCGAACGTCAGCTCGATGATCGCGCCGTAGCCGTCCCCGTCGAGCTGGCCACGCAGCCGCACGAGGACAAGGCCGGCGATCGCGGCGGCGGCCAGGCCGGCGACCGACGCCAGCGCGACTCCGGGACCGGCGAACTCCACGAGCACCAGCACGATCACGGCAGCGGTGACGAGCGCGACGACCGCTGCCCCGCGAGTGACCTCGTCGGCGAACCAGGTGCCGAGCCCGCCCGCGGCCCGCCGGTGTCGGCCGACGGCGACCGCCCAGACCGGGGCGGTCGCCCGCGACAGCGCGGCCGCCGCGACGACGACTGCGGACGCCCGGACCGCGTCGGCGGCCGCCACCTCGGCGATCGAGGCCACGGCCAGTCCCAGGGTCACGACGATCGCGACGACGCCCGCCGTCCCGGCCTGCGGATCCGTCCGGGCCCGGTCGGCGGCGCCGGACGGCGCGGCGAGCGCGTCGAACGTGTCGGCGAGGCCGTCGAGATGGAGGCCACCGTCGAGAAGCGCGAGGAGGCCGATGGCCGCGATCGCCCCCGGCAGCGGATGGCCGGCGCCGGCGAGGAGCACCGGCGCGGCCGCGACCGCGCCGATCAGCGCGCCGACGAGCCCGAAGGCCGCGGCGCCGGTCCGCGACCGGCTGTCGCCGAGCGGGCGAACGGGCACCCGCGTGAGGAAGGCGATCGCCGCGACCAGCTCCGCGAGGGGGTGGCCGCGGGGCGGCGCGTCGTCCCGGGCGACGACCTCAGCCACGGACGGTGGCCGCGGCGCGGCTCCACGGCCCGTCCGGCAGCAGTGCGGGATCGACCTCGAAGGTCTCCCGGACCCGATCGGCCGAGAGCGCCGAGCCGGGAGGGCCGTCCGCGACGATCCGGCCGTCGCCGACGACGACGATCCGCGGGATCCGGCTCGCGGCGAGATGCAGGTCGTGGATCACGGTCACGATCGTCCGCCCGTCCCGGGCGTTCAGGTCGGCGAGCAGGTCCATGACGTCGAACTGGTGGCGAACGTCGAGGTGGACCGTCGGCTCGTCGAGGACGATGACCGGCGCTGCCTGGGCGATCGCCACGGCCAGCAGGACGAGCTGCCGCTCACCGAGCGAGAGCTCGCGCACGTCCCGGCCGACGAGGCGGCCAAGCCCGACCCGCTCGATCGCCGCGGCGACGGCGGCCCGGTCGGCGGGGCGCAGGCCGCGGAACCGGTCCTCGTGCGGGAGCCGGCCGAGGGCGACGACCGATTCGACGGTCGCGGCGAACGGCAGGCTCGATGGCTGGGGGACGACGGCGATCCGCCGGGCGATGTCGTCGCGGTCGAGCGTCGCGAGCGGCCGCCCGTCGACCGCGACGGTGCCGGCCGTGGGCGCAAGGACGCCGGTGAGCAGCCGGAGGAGCGTCGACTTGCCGGCGCCGTTCGGACCGACGATCGCGACCCATTCGCCCCCGTCGATCGCCAGGTCGACGTCGCGCAGCACGGTCCGCGGTCCGTACCCGGCGGCGACGCCGCGGAGGGACAGGATCGGCTCGCGGGCGGTGCCGCCCGCGACGACGCCCGGGATCACAGCTCGTACCCGCGCTGGGCGCGGCGCAGCAGGAGCAGGAAGAACGGCGCCCCGATGACCGCGGTGATCACCCCGACCGGGATCCCGCCGAGCATCCGCGCCGCGAGATCCGCGACGACCATCAGCAGCGCCCCACCGATCGCCGAGAGGGGCAGGACGAGGCGGGCATTCGGCCCGACCAGCATCCGCACGACGTGCGGTACCACCAGCCCGACGAACCCGATCAGGCCGCTCACCGCGACCGCCGCCGCGGTCACGAGCGAGGCCAGGGCGAGGAGGATCGCGCGCTCGCGCCGGACGTCGACGCCGAGATGGGCCGCCGACTCCTCGCCGAGCAGCAGCCCGTTCAGCGTTCGTGCCCGGACGAGGATCAGGATCGACCCGATCGCGATGAGCGGGATCGCCCCCGCGAGCTCGCCCCACGACGCGTTCTCGAAGCTCCCGAGCAGGTAGGCGAAGATCTGGCGGAGGGCCGCGCCGGACAGGTACATCGCCATCGCCAGCGCCGCGGCGAGCAGCGATCCGAGCGCGTAGCCGGTCAGGAGCAGGCTGGTCATCGGCGAGCCGCCGGCCGTCCGCGACAGCCGGTAGACGACGGTGACCGAGAGCAGGGCGCCGGCGAAGGCCAGGATCTGGAGCAGGCCGAACGCCAGGAGCTCGATCCGGACCGGGATCAGCACCGCGATCGCCGCCCCGAGGGCCGCTCCGGACGCCGTCCCCAGCACGTACGGATCGGCCAGGGGGTTCCGGAGCAGGCCCTGGAAGGTCGTCCCGGCCACGGCCAGCCCGAGCCCGACGATCATCGCCTCGAGGACGCGTGGCAGGCGCAGGTCCCAGACGATCGTCTCCTCCGTCGCCGTCCAGGTCTGCGCGAGGTCGAACGGCAGGAGCCGGTGGACGATGATCGCCAGCGTGTCGACGGGCGCGATCGGCACCGTGCCGACCGCCACGGCGGCGACAAGGGCGACCGCCAGGGCCGCGAGCCCGACGACCGCCAGGACGATCGGGCGGCGACGACCGGCCATCGAAAGCTCGATGGCGGTCGGCGCGGCGAGAGCGTCCTGGCGGCTCGCCACGATCAGCCTCCGGAGGCCGCCGGCGACGGCACGGGCAGGCTGAGCTCCGGGTGGATCGCGTTCGCCAGGAGGAGCAGCCCGTCGGCAAGGCGCGGACCGGGCCGGGTGACGACGATGTCGTCGATACCCTTGATCGCGTTCTGCTTGACCGCCGTCAGGCCGGCCCAACCAGGGCGCTTGGCCACGGCCTCGGGCGTCACGCCGTACGCGGAGTCGCCGAGGATGATCAGCTCGGGATCGGCCTGGACGAGCTTCTCGATCGGCATCTCCCAGCTCGTCGCGCTGCCCGTGGTGATCGGCGTGCCGCCCGCGATCGTGATCATCTGCTCGTAGACCGAGTGCTGGGCGATCCCGTAGATCGACGGCTGGTCGCCCGTTTCGTAGAACACCCGCGGCCTCGCGGCTCTCGCCGCGGCCTGCGCCACCTGGACGAAGCGGCTCTTGATCGAGAGCACCAGGGCGGCGGCCTTGTCGGACGCACCGACCGCGTCCCCGGTCGCCGCGATGTCCTGGTAGACGCCGTTGACGTCCGGCGCGTAGAGGACGAGCACCGGGATCTTGAGCGAGCGGAGCTTGTCGATCGCGTCCTGGGGCGTCCCGCCCTGGCCGCCGGCGATGACGAGGTCCGTCCCGAGCCCGACGATCTTCTCGGTGTCCACGTCGAGCCCCGTTGCGCCGAACGAGCTCACGACCGGAACGGCCTTGGCCTCGGGCGGGACGTCGGCGATGTCCTGGACCTTGCCGGCCACTCGGTCGCCCGCGCCGATCGCGTAGAGGACCTCGGTCTCGGCCGGGGTCAGCGAGACGATCTTGTCGGGTTTCGTGGTGAGGGTGACGGCGACGCCGTCGTCGCCGGTCACGGTGACCGGGAACGCTGCCGCGGCAGCCGAGGGCGAGGCGGCGATCGAGGGCGCGGCACTCGCGGTGGCCGGCGGGACGAGCCCGCCGGTGGGGGACGGGGCGACGGTTGGCGCGGCGCTGGCGCCGCCGTTGCAGGCCGCGACGAAGAGGGCGGCTGCGGCGACGAGGGACGCCAGGAGACGGGCGGGTCGGTGGGTGGCGGGATCGGGCAGGGACGACACGTCAGGCTCCGGATGTCGGGGCTGGGCGAGGGCTCGTGGGCACACGAAACCCCTCGCTTCGAAGGAACGAGGGGTGATCAGCCGGACGGTCGCATCGTGCCTGCCCTTTCTCTCGAAGGTAGAGCATCGACCGCGGGCCCGGCGACCGGACTTCCACGCGCCGATCGGGCGTGGTCACCGTAGCGGGACTGTGCCGGACTCTCACCGGCTTCGCGACCCCGCGGCAAATCGAGGTAGCGGGTGGATGCTACCACGGCCTCGGCTCGTCCCCGCCCGCGGATAACCGCCGGATAAGTGCCCCGGGGCAGACTGCCGACCTCGCCCTCCTTCCGCCGGATCCACCGCCGGGGGAGGTTCTGTTCCAGTGACCACACGCGTGTCGGGGACCGCCACCGACCATGTCTCGCGGATCACCACCCACGGCGTCCGGGCGATGGCGTTCGCCGGGGCCGTTGCCGTCGCCGTCGGCGGCGGCACCCTGCTCCACGCGACGACGTCGCCGCCGGTCCTGCGTGGAGACCTGTCGTTCACCGGAGCCCGGCCGACGCCGACACCGCCGGCCGGGCCGGCCATCCCGGATGTGCCATGGCTCACCGAGCGCGGCGACGGAGCGTGGATCTACGGCCGCGGCGCCGGAGCGCCCGCCGAGCTGCCGGCCGGCGAGACGGGGCTCGCGATCGACGACGCCCTCGTGGCGTCGACCCGGGCCGGCGCGGACGGCCACTCCATCGTGCGGTTCCGCGATGTGCCCACCGGCGCCGCCGTCGCCGATGTGGGCCTGCCGATCTGGGTCTCGGCCGGCGCCTGGACGAGCGCGGGGCTCGTCGTCACCGGCTATGCAGACGCGTCGATGACGAGCGACGGCGGGCTGATGCTCGTCGACCCGGAAAAGGGTTCGGCCCGCAGCCTCGTCGACCCGGCGGCGTACCCGAAGGCCCTCGGCGTCCGGGTCGCGCGGGGCGAGGTCGTCGTGAGCCCGTCGGGCCGCTGGGCGGCCTCCAACGCCTGCGGCGTCCGGCTCTGCGAGACCCAGGTGGTCGACGTCTCGACCGGCGAGGTCTTCCGTCCGGTGCGGTCGACGGAGGGGTTCCTCCGCGTCATCACCGACGCCGCGATCGTGACGACCGACGACGACGCGACATGGATCTCGGCGCGGCGGATCCGCGACGGCAGCGAGGCCTGGCGGGCGACGAACAGCCTGCTGCTGGACCCGCTGGCGACCGCGGACGGATCGGTGGTCGGTGTCGTTGGGTCGAGGACCGCCGGCTGGGCGATCGGCGAGCTCGATGGCCGCGGCCGGCGCCACGACTTGACGCCACGTTCCGGGCCGGACCAGCCGTTGCCGCGGATCTGGCGCGAGGTCTCGACGCCGACGCGGGCAGTGATCGCGAGCCGCGGCTTCGATGGGTCGCTGCGCGACCTGGCTGGGCCGGCGGTCTCGGTCCTCGACCTCCCGGACGCGACCTCCCTCGAACCGCCGGCTGACGAACCTGCCGGCTCGGCCGCCGCGATCCCGCCCTCCGCCGGTCCGGAGGTGACCCGATGATCCGCCGCCTGCTCGCCGCCGCGACGATTGCCGCGGCCTGTCTCGCCGCGCCCGCGACGGCCTTCGCCGGCGAGCCCGATCCGGGCCACACCGACCTCTTCCGGCACGATCCCGGCGATCCGCGGATCACGCTCGACTGGCACTTCGCCAGCACGAGCTACCCGGCCTGGTTCCGGTCGAACGTCGAGACCGAGCTCGAGGTGAACTGGGACGATCCGGTCGCGAACAACTCGAACGTCCCGCACTTCGACAACCGCGGCGACAACACCGGTGGCGGGACGGTCACCTACACCTCCGCGTCGGCGTCGCCGTGCACCGGCTCGACCGTCTGGATCGCCTGCAACCCGGCGGGCGGGGTGCGTGCCTTCGGGCTCTACGTCCGGGCGCTGCCATCGACCAGCGCGCCGACCTGGATGTGGTACCACCGCGACAACACCTGCACGGACCTCTACGACGGATCGCCATACGCGAACGACGGCTTCCCGACGTCGGCCTGCTTCTCCGTCCTGCGGGTCGTCGCCCACGAGAGCACCCACCTCACCCTCGTTCGGGCCCACTACGACGCCGGCGCGGACGACGAGACGATCATGCAGTCGACGACACCGACACCGAACGGCTCGGCGGCCTACTGGAACCGGAAGA
>DATBPR010000618.1:0-1996 GCA_036561285.1 Candidatus Limnocylindrales bacterium
GGGCCGGGGGGCGGCGACCACCCGATCGTCGTCCCGGGCATCGAGGTCACCACCTACGGCGGGCACTGGAATGCGTGGGGCACCGATCGCTGGTGGGAGTTCCGCGAACCGACCGGTCCGGCGGTCGCGCGAACAATGGCGGGAGCGGTCGAGGCAGGCGCGATCGTCAGCGTCAACCATCCCAAGCCATTCGGGCCCGCCTGGGAGTACGACACGGTCGGGCAGGCCCATGCGATCGAGGTCTGGAACGGCCCGTGGCTCGGGCTCAACATCGCGTCGCTCGAATTCTGGGACGCCCGCCTCCGCGCCGGTCAGCGACTGGCGGCGGTCGGTGGCAGCGACACGCACATCCTGCGCGGCACCGATGCGGACGTGCGTCACGCGCCGATGCCCGGCTGCCCGACGACGTGGGTCGACACGGGACCCTTCTCCGATCACCGGTCGGAACTCGACTCGGCTGCGATCCTCGGCGCGATCCGTGCCGCGCGGACGTTCGTGTCGGCTTCGCCGGCCGGACCGCAGCTCTACCTCGATCGCACGGACCGCCGTCTCACGACGACCGTTGCCGACGGCACCGGGGCCGCCCTGCACCTGGTCGCCGACCGTGGGGTCGTGGCGGCAGCCGCGGTCGATTCGCCCGCCTGGTCCGCGACGTTCGCCGTTCCGGCGGACGTCCGGTACGTTCGCGCGGAGCTGCTGGGCGCAAGCGGCGAGATGCGGGCGCTGACGAGCCCGATCTGGTTCGACTGACCCTCTACGATCCGGACCGACCGGCTCCGGCGACGGCGACAGGTCTCGCAAGCTCGGCCGCGATCGAGCGGGCCCATGCCTCGATCCCCGGCCAGTCCCGGAAGTCGCCGGGCGGCAGGATGCCCCTGGAGCCCGGCAGCAGGCGGAGGACCCGTTCCGACAGCACCTTCGGCGAGTCCGCCGGATCGAAGACGCCGTTGAAGACCCGGTGCTCGCGCGGACGGATCCGGGCCACGAGCTCCTCGATCTTCCGCCGGCCACCGCTGCCCGGGCCGCTGGCAGGACCGAGGGCCCGCTCGATTGGATCCAGGCCGGCGCCCTTCGGCTCCTTCGTCGATCCCGGGAGTGGACCGCTGCTGAAGAGCCAGACGGGCATCGATTCGAGGGTCGGCGCGTAGCGCTGGAGGTACTCCATGCCCTCCTTCACCCAGCTGCCCATGTAGACCCCGCCACCGACGAGACAGGCATCGAATTCGACGGGATCCGGGAGGTCGGCGGCCGCGGCGACGACGGCATCGACGCCGGCGGCGCGCATGACCTCTCCGATCCGCTCGGCGATTCCGGCCGTCCCGCCATGACGGCTCGCGTGAACGATCAGGGTTCGTGACATGGCCGTCGCTCCTTGCGCTGTGGAGCCAACGTATGCCGCCTGCCCGCACGCCGCGAGGGCCCGAAGTCACGGCTGCGACGGTCTCAACGGCTCACGGCCCGATCGGCGGCAGGTCCGTTGGACCCATGGTTTCGACCGATCTGCCGTTCCGGTCGCGGCGAGACGCCGACGTGACGCGGGACCCCTACCGTTCGGCGCGTCGGGCGATGGGGACGCCCCGTGCACCGCAGGGTGGAGGGACGCCATGACCACGCGAATCGGTTCGACCCGGGGAACACGGATCCGACATCTGCGAGCGCTCGCGGTGTTCGGTGCCGTGTTCGCGCTGCTCACGCTCGGGACCGCCTCCGCCAGTGCCACCATCACTGAGCGGACCGGCAAGGTCACCCAGTCGTACGACGTCACGACCTGGGACTGGGATTGTGGCTACCCGATGCATGTCGTCGGGACCTCGACCGACCAGGTCCAGGTCCGGCTCGACAAGAAGGATCCGCGCATCGTCTTCGTCACGGACAACTTCCAGTTCCGCGAGACGAGGTCGGTCGCCGACGGTCGGTTCTTCACCGTCGAGGCCAACGGCCTCAGCAAGGACGTCCGGGCGAGGCATCTCAGCGGTTCCCTGTACGAATTCACCTT
>DATBPR010000619.1:0-2466 GCA_036561285.1 Candidatus Limnocylindrales bacterium
CCCAGCCCGTGGCGCCACGCCCCGCCCATACCTGACTCGATGCCGGACCGTGGCGCTGGGGGGCCGTCCATGGCGCTCCCGGCCGATGCTAGACTCGCCCCCGGGCCCGTCGGCGCCACCGCGCCGCGCCGAAGCGAGGGAGCAGTGACAGACACGGCGCCGATCCGCGTCCTCCTCGTGGACGATCATGCGGTCGTCCGGATGGGCCTCAAGGTGTTCTTCGACCTCCAGGACGACATCGATGTCGTCGGTGAGGCCTCCGACGGCTCCGAGGGCCTGGCGATGGCCCGCCGGCTGAAGCCCGATGTCATCCTCATGGACCTCCTCATGCCGAACATGGACGGCCTGACGGCGATCGGCCGGATCAAGGCGGAGATGCCCGAGACCGAGATCGTCGCCGTCACCTCGTTCATCGAGGAGGAGAAGGTCACCGCGGCCCTCGAGGCCGGCGCATCCGGCTACGTGCTGAAGGACGCCGAGGCCGAGGAGGTCGCCGCCGCGGTCCGCGCCGCGTATGCCGGCGAGGTCCACCTCGATCCGGCCGTCGCCCGGCTCCTCGCCCAGCGGATGCGGGCGAAGAAGGCCGGCGAGGACGAGCCGGTCGAGCCCCTGACCGACCGCGAGAAGGACGTCATGAGCCTCCTCGGGCAGGGGATGAGCAACAAGGAGATCGGCTCCGCGTTGTTCATCACCGAGCGGACGGCCCGGACCTACGTCTCGAACATCCTCGGCAAGCTCGGGCTGGCGTCGCGAACCCAGGCCGCCCTCTGGGCGGTCGAGCACAAGCTCGTCGAGACCGCCCGCGACTGACGTCGGCCCCGGGGCGGCCGCCCGGCCGTCCCGGACGTCGTCACCCGTCCGCTGTCGCCGACGACGGCCGACGATGGCCCGCGAACCGGTGATCGGCGATCGTGAACGTGCGGCCGGGATTCCCCCCATCCCGGCCGTCAGCTCCCCTCAGGAGACCGTCACGACCCGGTAGCGGACGCTGCCGCGGGGGGCGGCCACGGTCACCTCGTCGCCCGCCCGGGCTCCCATCAGCGCCTTGCCGACCGGCGACACGTTCGAGATGCGTCCCGTCGCCGGATCGGCTTCGGTCGAGCCGACGATCGTGTAGGTCGCCGGCAGGCCGTCGGGGTCCTCGACGGCGACGGTCGAGCCGAGCGTCGCCCGGTCCTCGTCCACCCGAACC
The DNA here is from genome assembly GCA_036561285.1 of Candidatus Limnocylindrales bacterium. Lineage (GTDB taxonomy): Bacteria > Chloroflexota > Limnocylindria > Limnocylindrales > CSP1-4 > CF-46. The sequence continues at coordinate 1,193 of DATBPR010000619.1, forward strand.
TCGATCACCTGGGCCGTCCGCAGCGTCGCCTCGATCGAGGCGATCCGTCCCTCCAGGAACGACTGCTCCTCGCGCGCCGCGGTGTAGTCCGCGTTCTCCTTGAGATCGCCGAGCTCCTTTGCCGCCTTGATCCGGGCGATCACCTCGGGCCGCCGGACCGTCACGAGCTGTTCGTGTTCGGTGCGGAGGCGGGCGATGCCGTCGGCGGAGACCCAGGTCGGCTCGGCGGCGGCCCGCGACGATGCCGAGGCCGGTGCGGAGCGTGCCGGCGCAGGGGCCGGACGCGGCGCCGCGGCGGTCGGCGCCGGGCGCGGACCGCGACGGACCGTCCCGCCGGCCGCTCGCGTCGGCGGCAGTCCGCCGGCGCCCTCCGCGGCACCGGGCGCCACCTCGACGACCCGCCGCACGGGTGCCGGCCGGGCGACCTCATCCGGGAGCAGGCTGTTCGCGAGGCCCGTCGCCTTGCGGTCCCCGGTCGCGCTCCGGAGGTTCGCGAACGGCAGCACGAGGGTCGTGTCGGGGAGCGTGGCCCGCTCCGCCGGCGTGATCATCGCGGCGAACGCCTCGAGCATGGCGTCCTCGTATTCCTCGGCCGCGTCCGTCGGTGCCCACCAGATCCGGGCCCGTTCGAGCCCACGGAGGGTGTGCAGCCAGTGCCCGCCGCTGTGCGGCCGCCGGTCGCCGAGGACCGTGCCCCGGATGGCCTCGACCCGCCCGCCGATCGAGCCTTCCGTCGCGCCGACGTACAGGACGGTCGTCGAGGGCAGCCAGAACGCCGCGAGTCGCGCGGCCAGGGACTTCGACGTCGGATGGACGCCGTCGAGGCGCAGGTCGGGGACCCGCTCGAGCCACTTTCCGACCAGGGTCAGCTCGATCGGGGCACTCGGCCTTGCCTCGGCCAGCTCGACGACGAAGATCCCGCCGGTGCGCGAGCCGAGCGGCCGGCCCCAGACGACCGGGCCGTCGGCCATCAGCCCAACGGAGCGCAGCAGCTCCGCCGCGCCGGTCGTCACGCCCCCGCCCGATCCGGCCCGATGATCTCGTAGACGTTCCCGTCAGGCCCGGTGAAGTGGTTCCAGGCCACCCTGCCGTCGCGCTGCGGCTCGCCGACGAACGCGATCCCTGCGGCGACCATCGCCGCCCGCGCGGCGTCGAAGTCCTCCACCTCGAGCCCGACGACCGGCCCACCCCCGAAGAACGCGTGGTCCTCGTCGCTCCCGTCGTACACATGGATCGACGCGCCGTCGGCTGCGCGGAACCAGGCGGCGCCCCGC
>DATBPR010000620.1:0-4883 GCA_036561285.1 Candidatus Limnocylindrales bacterium
CCCTGGCCGGCGGGACGACGTGCGCGGGAGTTGTGGGCGTCGGGTTCGAAGGGCTCATTCGTCCGGCCCGCCCCAGTGCTCGATGAGGTCCGACAGGCCCTTGCCGGCCGGCATCATCGGGAAGACGTTCTGCTCCTCGGCGATCTCGAACCAGACGAGGGCGGCCCCGTCGACCGCCTGGGCGGCGCGGATCGCGTCGTCGACCTCGGCCGGGGTGGACGCCTTGAAGGCCGGGATCCCGAACGCGTCGGCGAGCTTCGCGAAGTCCGGCCCGGGCAGGTGGGCCGAGTGGTAGTTGCCCGCGTAGATGATCTCCTGCCACTGCCGGATCATCCCGAGCTTCTTGTTGTCCAGGAGCGCGATCTTCACCGGGATCCGATCCGCGACGAGGGTCATCAGCTCCTGGAACGTCATCTGGAAGCCGCCATCGCCGGTGATCGCCCACGTCTCGCGCTCGGGGGCACCGAGGGCGGCACCCATCGCCGCGGGAACGCCGAAGCCCATCGTCCCGAGACCGCCGGAGCTGACGTGGGTGTTGGGCTTGCGGAAGCCGGCATACCGGGCGAGCCACATCTGGTTCTGCCCGACGTCGGCCACGTAGGTCGCGGCATGGTCGGTCAGCTCGCCGATCCGCTCGACGACGTAGTCCGCTGTGAGCAGGCCGTCGCGCCAGGCGCCGGAGCCGTGCCACGATGCATGCTCGGACTCGCTCCGCCACGTCGCGAGCTCCGCGAAATAGTCGGCCCGCGTCGCCGGCTCGACCGCTTCCACCATCGGCAGCAGCGCGGCCAGGACCCGCTTCGCGTCGCCGACGATCGGCACCTCCACCGCGACGTTCTTGCCGATCTCGGCAGGGTCGATGTCGACGTGGACGATCCGGGCGTACGGCGCATAGGTCCGGACGTTGCCGGTCACCCGGTCGTCGAAGCGCATCCCGAGCGCGATCAGCAGATCGGCCGACTGGATGGCCTTGTTCACGTGCTTCCAGCCGTGCATCCCCATGTAGCCGTAGCTCAGCGGATGCGTCTCGTCGATCGCGCCGATCCCGAGGAGCGTGTGGGCGACCGGGATCTGCGCCTTCTCGGCGAAGGCGACGAGTTCGTCCCAGGCCTCGGCGTGGAGGACGCCGTGACCGGCCAGGATCAGGGGGCGCTTCGCCTTCGCGATCTCCGCCGCGGCGAGCTTCAGCTGGCGGCCGTTCGCGTCCAGGTTCGGGCGGAAGCCCGGGAGGCCCGCGACGACCTCGTCGTGGGTCGGATGCGGCGCGGTCGTCTCCTGCTGGAGGGCGTCCTTCGTGATATCGACGTGGACGGGGCCGGGCCGCCCCGTCCGGGCGATGTGGAAGGCCTCGGCGAGGACGCGGGGCAGGTCGTTCGCGTCGCGGACGAGGTAGTTGTGCTTGGTCATCGGCAGGGTGATGCCGTTGATGTCGATCTCCTGGAAGGCGTCCTTGCCGATCAGCGCGGAGGGCACGTTGCCGGTGATCGCGACCATCGGCACGGAATCGAGGAGGGCGGTGCCGATCCCCGTTACGAGGTTGGTCGCGCCAGGCCCCGAGGTCCCGACGCACACCCCGACCCGGCCGGTGACCCGGGCATAGCCGTCGGCGGCATGGGCGCCGCCCTGCTCGTGGCGGACGAGGATGTGGCGCAGCTCCGGGTAGTCGCCCAGGACGTCGTACAGCGGCAGGATGACGCCGCCCGGGTAGCTGAAGAAGACGTCGACGCCCTGGAGCAGGAGGGCCTCGCAGACGACGTCGGCGCCGATCCGCGTGCGGTTCCGCGGCCGGGCGTCGTCGAGCATCGCCCGCCGGGCGGCCTCGACCGCGGCGGCGTTGGCCGTCCCGTCGCCCGGGACGTGGCTGCGCCGCGCCGGTTCCGTCGTCGGACTCGGCGGTGCCGAGGCCGGTCCCTTCGTCATCGTCATCGCCGAGCCTGCCCTCGCTGTCGCGCGTTCCGCGGGTCCGGCACTCCCCTCGCGCCGGACCCCTTGCTGGTCGGTGGCTCGCAGGCCATCAAAAAACCCCCGCCGTTCCCGGCGAGGGTCCCGTTGGTCTGCGGTGGTCCGTGCGTCTAGCGCCCGTTCCTCCGAGTTCCTCCGTTCTCCCGCCGGGAGCCGGTAATGAGGAGGCCGACGAGGCCGTCAAGACCGACGAGGAGCGAGCGAAGAAGGGAGAGGAGCGAACCGTCCGAAAGGCCGGGGGTGTTCAACGGCACCTGCACGCGCCGGCCGTCCGTCGTGATGACGACGGCGACGTGGCGGCGGCTGTGGCCATCGAACAGACCCAAGATGGTCTCCCGAACGCGACCCGGCCGATCCGGGCGGTTCGCGCAGTCTACGAGGCACTTCGTGATCGCGCAACCACCCGGACCCCACGTCATCGCACGTGCCGGCACGAAGCGAGGGCGGTGGGTGGGCGCGGATCGGGACCGGGATCCGGGCGATCCCGGCCTGGCAGGGCCGGACACGAAGAGACCGCCGGTCACCCGACGGTCTCGTCGCGATCTGGGTCGACCCGCCGGAGCGGGCCGGTCACTTGACCCAGCGCTGTCCAGCCTCGAGAACGAGTGCCGAGCTGGCGATCATGGACACGACGACGAGCGCCCGGAAGGCGTGAGCCTTCAGCATGCGAGTCATCACTCCCACCAACGAAGTCCGGCGCCGATCGTCAGAGCCATCGACGCAAGAAGCGCGAGGGCCCATGTGAGGCGCACCAGGTTGCCCTTCACATCCGACTCCTTTGAGCCTGTCGAGAGCATCGGGTCCCGGCAACCGGGCGGTCTTCCGGGGAAGATCCCTGGCTTTGCGTCCCCGCCTCGCGACGGGTTTGCCCTGGACGGTGAGCCGATGGAGGAGCACGTGCCCCTCACGGCCGACCATGGGCGGTTCGTCCCCCGCGGAACATGGGACGAAGGTCCGGGTGACCCGCGGCAGGTGGGGGAGTTGTCGCCCGGCACCGGCCCGATGGGTCGGGTCCGGTGCGGTGACGGCCGGTTTCAGGCCAGCTCAACGCTCGTCGGGGCCGGGGGCGTCAACGAGCGGCGGCCGCGACGCATCACGACGACCAGGAGCACGAACACGCCGGCCGCGAGGAGGATGTCGCCGATGCTGATGACATTCGCGAATGGCAGCCCGCGTGGCAGGGCGAAGCGATCGATCAGCCATGGCAGGTTCGGGCTGGCGACCACGGCGCTGTTCGAGTAGATCGTCGGGGCGGTCCTGCCGAGGCTCGCGACCGCCTCGGGTGTCGCCGGCATGTATCCGCCGTTGGAGGCGATCGCCGTCATGTTGCAGATCGCCCCCAGGACGACGAGCCACATGCCCGGCAGGTCGAGGTTGCGGAGGACCGCCGCGACGACTACGAGGGTCGAGGCCACGTAGAGAGCCGGGCCGAGCTCGCCGACGCGCGAGGCGACGGCGTCCGAGAAGAGAACGACCTGGGCGAGGAAGCCGAGGACGAAAAGGGGGCCCCAGCGGAACCGGATGTCGGCGAGCGCGCCCGGCCGGCCGCCCGCGGCCCGACCGACAACGAGGCCGGCGAGGATCGCGTAGAGGATGAACATCGGGCCCGACCTCAGACCGCCGGCTGGCCGGCCGGGCGCCGGGTCAGGGCGACCCGTTCTCCGGCGGGGCCGGTCGCCGGCGCCCAGAGATGGCGGGCAATGGTCGGACCGTCGGCCGGGCGGCCGAACAGGTACCCCTGGCCGAGCTCGCAGCCGAGCTCACGGAGGGCCTTCAGCTGGTCGGCGGTCTCGATGCCCTCGGCGACGACTCGTAGGTTCAGGGTCTGGCCGAGGGCGATGATGGCCCGGGCGAGGGCCCAGTCGTCGGATCGCGAGTCCTCGGTGCCGATGAACTCGCGGGCGATCTTCAGGATGTCGACCGGGAAGCGGCGGAGATAGCCGAGCGACGAGTAGCCGGTCCCGAAGTCGTCGATCGCGATCCGGATCCCGAGAGCGCGCAGGGCCTCGAGCCGGGCGATCGTCGTGTGGGTGTCGTGGAACATCGCCGATTCGGTCAGCTCGAGGATCAGGTCGGACGCCGGGAAGCCGGTCTCGGCGAGGATCGCCTGGACGTCGTCGACGAAGCTCTGCTGCTGGAGCTGCAGGGCCGACAGGTTGACCGAGAGGGCGACCCGGTCCAGGCCGCGATCGCGACGCCAACCGCCGACCTCGCGGCAGCTCTCCTCGAGCATCCATCGCCCGAGGGCGAGGATCGTCCCGTTCTCCTCCGCCAGGCGGACGAACTCGTCCGGTCGGAGGATCCCGCGGGTCGGGTGACGCCAGCGGACGAGGGCCTCGACGCCGAAGGGCGCCTCGCTGGCGAGCGCGACGATCGGCTGGAAGTACGCGAGGAGCTCGCCCCGGCCGATGCTCTTGGAGAGCTCCGAGGCGAGCGCGTGGCGCTCGACCAGGGTCGCGTGCATCGTCGGCTCGAAGACCGCGTAGCCGTTCTTGCCCGCCGCCTTGGCCGTGTACATCGCCACGTCGGCATTCCGCAGCAGCTCGTCGGCCCGCTCGCTCTCCGCTCGCGCGGCAGCGATGCCGACGCTCGCCCTGATCGACAGCTCCTGGCCGTCGATCTGGAGCGGCGCCTGGAGCGCCTCGAGGATCCGGCGACAGACGGCGATCCCCTCGGCGAGGTCGCCGCCGTCCTCGAGGAGGATCGCGAACTCGTCGCCGCCGAGCCGCGCGGCGAGGTCGCCGGTCCGGACGCAGCCGCGCACGCGGTCCGCGACCGCGACGAGGAGCCGGTCGCCGGCCACGTGGCCGAGCGTGTCGTTGACGACCTTGAAGTCGTCGAGATCCACGAACAGCACGACGGGCCGCCGCCCGGCGGACGCGGCCACGATCCGCTCGTCGACCTGCTCCACGAAGAGGCTC
>DATBPR010000621.1:0-2443 GCA_036561285.1 Candidatus Limnocylindrales bacterium
GGTCGTGGCCGCACCGCTCCCGAGCGACTCGGGCGTGACATACACGTGGCCCGCGGCGCTCGGCGCCTTGACGAGCCCGAGCTCGGCGATGTCACGGCTGACGGTGGCCTGCGTGACCGCATGGCCGCGGGCGTTCAGCCGATCGACGAGCTCCCCCTGGCTGCCAATCGGCTCGTTCGTGATGACCTCGAGGATCAGCCGCTGGCGGTCCCGCTTCGAGGGGAGGGCGAGCGCCGGCGCGGACCCGTTCGTCCCGGCCGCCGAAGCGGTCGCGGCGGAGGCGCTCATCGCCGCGTGCCGGCCCTGCACGGTCAGGCCGCTCCGACCGCCGGCCGAGCGGCGGTGATCCGCGTCCCGAAGGTCGGGTCGCTCAACGCCCGGTCGAGGGCGTGATCGGCGGACGAGTCGGCGATGATCGCCTCGGAGCCGTCCCACGCGAGGGCGGCCAGGGCGGCCCGGATCTTCGGGACCATCCCGCCGGCGATCACGCCGCTGTCGATCAGGGTCTCGGCCTCGCCGGAGGTCAGCGTGTCGAGCCGCCGGCCGTCGGCGTCGCGGACCCCGTCGACGTCGGTCATCAGGACCAGCTGCCGGGCGCCGAGCCCCGCCGCGATCCCGGCTGCCGCGTCGTCGGCGTTGACGTTGCAGACGATCCCCTCCTCGTCGCGGGCGAGCGGCGCCACCACCGGCATCTGGCCGCCGACGAGGATCGCGTCGAGGAGGTCGCGGCGCAGGCCGACGACGTGGGCGACGAGCCCGACGCCGGCGACACGCTCGCTGATGAGCAGGCCGCCGTCGACGCCCGACAGGCCGACCGCGTCGACGCCGCGATCGCGGAGGCCGGCGACGAGCTCGCTGTTGACGACACCGCGCAGGACCGCGGCCGCGACCTCGAGCGCGGCCTGGTCGGTGACGCGGAGGCCGTTCTCGAACCGCGACGGGACACCCATCCGGTCGAGCCATTCGGTGATCCGCTTGCCGCCGCCGTGCACAAGGACGACCGGCCGTTGCCGCGCGACAGTCGCGACCTCGTCGAGGACCTGGGCCTGGTCCGCGATCGTCGTCCCGCCGAGCTTGACGACGAGGATCTCGCTCATGTCGTGTACTCGGAGTTTTCGATGACGTACTCCTCGGTCAGGTCACAGCCGAAGGCCTCGCCGGTGCCGGTGCCGACGCCGAGGTCGAGCCGGATCAGCAGCTCGGGGGCGTGCATCGCCTTCCTGGCCGCCTCGCGGTCGAACGCGATCGGGCCGCCCGCCGGACCGTCGAACACGAGATGCCCTGCGATCGCGATCCGGAGCCGCGCGGGATCGAGCGTCGCCGGGGTCCCGGCCCGTGCCCGCGCGGACGCGGCCGCCAGCCCGGCCGCTGCCAGCACCGCCTCGTCGGCCAGCGTCGCGTTGCCCGCGGCACCGGCGATCCGGCCCCAGTTCGGGTCCTTGCCGTGGACGGCCGCCTTGACCAGCGATGACGAGATGACTGCCCGGGCGACCGCCCGCGCGTCGGCGTCGTCCGTCGCCCCGGAGACCTGGCACGTGATCAGGTTCGTCGCGCCCTCGCCGTCGGCGGCCTGCTGCCGCGCCAGGTCCCGGGCCACCGCCTCGATCGCCCGGCCGAGGGTGATCGCCTCGCGTGTGCCCGCCCGCACGGCCGCGGCACCGCCCGTCCCGGACGCGAGCACGAAGACCGTGTCGTTCGTCGACGTGTCGCCGTCGACGCTCAGCTGGTCCCACGTCCGGGCCGCCGCCGGCCGCAGCAGCCCGTGGAGCGTCGCCGGGTCGACGGTGGCGTCGGTCAGGACCACCGACAGCATCGTCGCCATCCGCGGATGGATCATCCCGACGCCCTTGGCGATGCCGGTCACGCGGATCGAGCGAACGGTCAGCCCGTCCGGATCCGGCAGGGCGATCGTCGTCGTCGCGGCCTTCGTCCGCGTGTCGGTCGTCCGGAGCGCCTCGGCGGCCGCGAGCAGCCCCGCGTTCGACGCCGCGAGCGTCGCGGCGACGGTGTCGATCCCCGTCTCGACGATGTCGATCGGCAGTCGCGTCCCGATGATCCCCGTCGAGAGGTGGAGGGTCTGTGCCTCCGGCGTGCCCAGGGCGTGGGCGAGGAAGCCAGCGATCGCGGCCTGGTCGAGGTCGCCGGGCGCGCCCGTGGCGGCGTTGGCCGAGCCGCTGGTCGAGATCACACCGGTCGCCCAGCCGTAACGGCCGTCGCCGGCCGGTTCCGTCTCCGCGAGATGCGCCTGCGACAGCTTGACGGGCGCGGCCGCGAACGCGTTTGGCGTGAAGACCGCGGCCGCCGCGGCCGGCTCCCGCTCGCCGCTCCGCCCGCGTTCCGTGGCGATGATCGCTAGGTCCGGCCGGCCCGACGCCTTGATCCCTGCGACCCCCCCCGCGGCGAGGAAGCCGGACGGGATCACGGCCTCGCGCTCGACGGCGGG
>DATBPR010000622.1:0-6125 GCA_036561285.1 Candidatus Limnocylindrales bacterium
CGCTGATCGACCTGTCGATGCGCTCGGAGCTCCCGATCGCGAGCTCCGGCTGCTGCGGAGGCGGCGGGTGCTGCTGATCGTTCGGCACGGTTGACGTGGGCGCGGCCGAGGGGGCTCGGCGTCTGGCCTCGGCCCAGCGCGTCCGCGCCTTCTCGTTCGTCGTCCTCGCCGCCGCGAGCTGGGGGATCGGGACGGTCCTGAGCAAGCGGGCCGTCGGCGAGCTGCCGCCGCTGACGCTCCTCGCGGCCCAGCTCCTCGTCAGCGTGGCGATCCTGTCGATCGCGGTCTGGTGGACCGGCCACTCCCTCCGCGGTACCGACCGGCGCCTGGCCCTGCTCGGTGCCCTGAATCCCGGGCTCGCGTACGCCCTGAGTCTGGCCGGGCTGACCTTGATCAGCGCCTCCGCATCGGTCCTGATCTGGGCGATGGAGCCGATCCTCATCCTGTTGCTCGCCGCGATCGTCCTCGGCGAGCGCCCGGGCACGGCGATCGGAGCCCTGTCACTCCTCGCGTTCGCCGGCTTGGTCGTGGCTCTTGGCATCCAGGCAGACGGCGCGGCGATCGTCGGTGTCGCTCTCAGCCTCGCCGGGGTGCTGTGCTGTGTCGTCTACAGCGTCGCGACGCGGCGTTGGATCGCGGCCTCCCCGTCGACGCTCGGCGTCGTGGCGTCCCAGCAGGCGGTCGCGCTCGTCGTCGTCCTCGTCGCGTTGGTGGTCGCAGGTGTTGGTGGCTGGTCGATCGCGCCGACGTTGGTGACCGTTCCGGGTCTCGCGAGCGTCGTGGCGTCCGGCCTGCTCTACTACGCGGCGGCATACCTGCTGTACCTGAACGCGCTCCGGGTGCTCCCGGTCTCGATCGCCGCGATCTCCTTCTACCTCGTGCCCGTCTTCGGTGTCGCCGCCGCGATCGCGGCGGGCGAGTCGCTCAGCGCCAGCCAGTGGCTCGGAGCGCTGCTGACCATCGCGGCCGTCCTCGCCGTGGGCGTCGTCGATCTCCGTCGCTTACCGGCGCCTCAGGTCGCGCGCACCCCGCGATAGAGCGTCGCGCCGGCGATCGCGCCGAGCACCGGCCCGACGAGGTAGATCCACACGTCGCCAAGGTCGCCGGAGATGACCGCCGGCCCGATCGACCGGGCGGGGTTCAAGGAGGCACCGGTCACCGGTCCCGCGACCAGGGCGCCGAGCGTGACGGCGCCGCCGATCGCCAGGGCGGCGGCCTCCCCCACGGCCCGCGTGTCGGTCGCGACCGCCGTGATGACGAGCATCAGGATCCCGGTGAACACCGCCTCGATCGCGATCGCCGCCGGCGCGGGCACGGACGGCGACGTCACGCCGAGGGGCACGTCCCCGAGCGCCCACCGCAGCGCCGCCGCGGCGGCGATCGCCCCCGCGACCTGGGCGATGCCGTAGGTCACGACGCGGGGCCACGGGAAATGGCGTCCGAGGGCGAACCCGATCGACACGGCCGGGTTGAAATGGGCGCCCGAGATATGCCCGAACGCGTAGACCATGACCGCGATCGCGAGCCCGAAGGCGACGGCGATGCCGGCGGTGTCGAGCCGGCCGACCGCGATCGCCCCGCAGCCGGCGAAGACGAGGACGAACGTTCCGACGAACTCCGCGACGTGCGCCCTCACGCGAGGGACGCGGCCGGCGGGCGACCGGCGGCGCGCAGGGCGATCTCGATGAACGGGCGGAGGCGCGTCGCGACCTCCATCCGGGTCCGGCGGAAGGCCTCGAGCTTCTCCTGGTCGGTGCCTTCGACCTCGGACGGGTCGTCGAGGCCCCAGTGGAGCGAGTTCATCTGACCGGGGAAGACCGGGCAGGACTGCCGGGCCCGGTCGCAGACCGTGATCACGTAGTCCCACGGCTCGTCGAGGAACTCGGTCAGGACCTTGCTGCGGGCGCTCGACCAGTCGAGCCCGACCTCGGCCAGGACCTGGGCCGCGAACGGATTCACCCGAGTCGCCTCGGTGCCGGCCGAGCGGACGAGGAAGTCGGAACCCCCGTAGTGACCGAGAAGGGCCTCGGCGATCTGGCTGCGTGCGCTGTTGTGGGTGCAGATGAACAGGACGCGGATCGGCTCCGGCACGGGTGTGGTCCTCCTGGCTCGGCCGGCGGCCGCGATCGTCAGCTCGAGGTCGACGAGCTCGTTCTCGAGGCGGTCGAGGTCCTGCCGCTGGCGGGCGATGGCTTCGCGCTGCGACGCGAGGATGGGTGCGAGGTCGAGGTCGATGTCACCGCGCTCGAGGCAGAGCCGGGCCATCCGGCCGGCGTCCTCGGGGGCGAGCCCGAGCCGGCGGAGCGACACAACGAGCCGCAGCCGGGCGAGGTCGATCTCCGCGTAGTCGCGGTATCCGTTCGCGGAGCGGGCGGGTGCCGGAAGGACGCCGGCTTGCTCATACCAGCGGACGGCGGAGGGAGCGATCCCGGCGCGGTCGGCCACCTCGGCGATCTTCACGACGTCAGCCTAGACCTTCGAGTGACTCGAAGGTCAAGGGTGGCCCCGGATGATCTCCGGGCGGATCAGTCCCGGAAGAGCTTCTCGACTTCCACCAGGCCGTCGGCCAACCGATCGATGTCGTCGGTCGTCGTGTAGACGCTGAAGCTCGCCCGGGCCGTCGCCGCGAGGTCGAGCCGCTCGTGGAGCGGCATCGTGCAGTGATGACCGGCGCGGACCGCGATCCCGAACCGGTCGAGCACCTGCGCAACGTCGTGCGGGTGGACGTCCGGGATGTTGAACGGCACGACGCCGCCGCGGGCGTCGGGGTCGAGCGGGCCGTACAGCTGGATGTCCGACACGCGCGCGGGCAGCGTCTCGAGCCCGTAGGCGACGAGCATCCGCTCGTGCGCCCGGACCGCGTCCATCCCGATCGCCGTGAGGTAGTCCGCCGCGACGCCGAGCCCGATGGCGTCGCCGACGGCCGGCGTCCCCGCCTCGAACTTCCACGGGATGTCGTTCCAGTCCGATCGGCGGAGATGCACCTCGCGGATCATCTCGCCACCGGCGAGGAACGGCGGCATCGCCTCGAGCAGCTCGCGTCGCGCCCACAGCGCGCCCGAACCCATCGGGGCCAGCATCTTGTGGCCGCTGAACGCGTAGAAGTCGGCCCCGAGGTCCTGGACGTCGACCGGCACGTGCGGGACGGCCTGCGCCCCGTCGACGAGGACGAGCGCCCCTGCGGCGTGGGCCATCTCGACCATCTCGCGGACCGGGTTGATCGTCCCGAGCGTGTTCGAGACATGGGTGAACGCGACGAGCTTCGGGCGGAGCCGGAGGAGGACCTCGAAGACGTCGAGCCGGAGCCGGCCGTCGTCCGTGATCGGGATGAACTCGAGGTCGCCGTCCTTCTCCTGGACGAGGAGCTGCCACGGGACGAGGTTGGCGTGGTGCTCCATCTCGGTCAGGACGATCGCGTCGCCGCGCGAGATGTTCTTCCGGCCCCACGAGTACGCGACGAGGTTGATGGCCTCGGTGGCGTTGCGGGTGAAGATCACCTCGTGGGCGTCCGGGGCGTTGATGAACCGCGCGACCTTCGCCCGGGCCCGCTCGTACTCCGCCGTCGACTTCTCGCCGATCGTGTAGATCCCGCGGTGGACGTTCGCGTTGTACTCGCGGTAGTAGGTGTCGAGCGCGTCGATGACGACCTGCGGCTTCTGGCTCGACGAGGCGGAGTCGAGGTAGATCAGCGGGTGGCCGTGGATCTCCTGCCGGAGGATCGGGAAGTCGCCGCGCAGGGCGAGCGGATCCAGCGGCGGGGCATCGGCCCGCGGCACGTGGGCACCCGCCGGCGCCGAGGCCCCCGTGGCCGGCTCGGTCTCGATCGCCATCCCGGCGGCCTTCGTCAGCGCCCGACCGCGGCCGGCTCGTGCCGGTCCGCCGCCGTCTCGTCGTCGTCGCCGGCTGGGCCCCGCGGGACGAGCAGCGCATCGTCGGTGGCGGTCGTCTCGAGCCCCGCGTCGCGAAGGATCGGGCCGTAGCCCTCGTCCTCGAGGCGCAGCGCGAGGTCCTTGCCGCCGCTCTTCACGATCCGGCCCTGGGCGAGGACGTGGACGACGTCGGGCGTGATGTAGTTCAGCAGGCGCTGGTAGTGGGTGATCAGGAGGACGCCGAGCTCCGGGTTGAGCATCGCGTTGACGCCCTCGGCGACGATCCGCAGCGCGTCGATGTCGAGCCCCGAATCCGTCTCGTCGAGGATCGCGATCTGCGGCTCGAGCACGGCCATCTGGAGCATCTCCAGCCGCTTCTTCTCGCCGCCGCTGAAACCCTCGTTGACGTACCGCGTCGCGAACGACTCGTCCATCTTCAGGAGGGCCATCTTCTCGCGCATCTTCGTCCGGAAGTCGCGCATGCTGATGCCGCCGCGGGCAGGATCGGTCGGGTCGACGTCGCCGGTCTTGTCGACGCCCTGGAGCTTCGCGTTGAGCGCGCTCCGGATGAAGCTCGCGACGCTCAGTCCGGGGATCGCGGTCGGGTACTGGAAAGCGAGGAACATCCCGAGACGAGCCCGCTTGTCGGGGCTCAGCTTCAGGACGTCGCGGCCCTGCCACGTGACCTTGCCGCCGGTCACGACGTAGGCCGGGTGGCCCATCAGCGCGTAGGCGAGGGTCGTCTTGCCCGAGCCGTTCGGGCCCATGATCGCGTGGACCTCGCCCTTGCCGACGTCGAGATCGATCCCCTGGAGGATCTCCTGCGCCGGGTTCGCGACGGGCGCGACGCGCAGGCCGCGGATGACGAGGCGGTCGGGCTGGTCGATGGTCTGGTCGGTCACGAGGGAATCAATGCTCCTTGGAGATCGTCGGACGTGGCGGGGACCGGTCGGGGCGGGACGAGATCGGCGAGGGTCATCGATTCGAGCGCGCCCGAGATCGCGTCGCGGACGCGGACCCACAGGACATTGACCGTGCAGCGCGAGCTCCGGTCGCAGATCAGGGCGTGCTCGGGATCGTCGGTCGCGCAGATCATCGGGGCGATCGGGCCCTCGAGGGCCCGGAGGACCTCGCTCATCCGGATGTCCCCGGGCGGGCGGGTGAGCTCGTATCCGCCATGGGCGCCGCGGGTGCTGGTCACGAGGCCGGCGTCGCGGAGGCTCATCACGAGCTGCTCGAGGTAGGCGCGCGGGAGCTCCTCGTCGGCCGCCATCTCGGCCAGGCTGGCCGGGCCGGTCCCGTAGCGCCGCCCGAGCTGCACCATCAGCCGGACGCCGTACTCGCCCTTCGTGCTGAAGGCGACGGCGCCCGAGCCATGGAACGTCGGTCGAACGTGGGCGGTGGTCGGCAGATCGGACGTCAGGGGAGGAGCCTCAATCCCGAGTGATTTCGTCGGGATTAGTGTAGGACCGTGGTCGGAACCGCGCAACGCGGCGTGGGGCGTCGATCGTGCGAGGCGACGTCGCCTGACCGGTCCCCGCGCCATTGGCCGTATAGTCGGCCGGTAATGGCGAGATGGCGTCGGCGGATCGGCTACGCGGCGATGACGCTCGTCACGCTCGTCGTGGCCCACAACCTCGTCTTCGTGCTGGCGTATGGCTCGGGATACAACGAGGCACTCGCCCACACCGGTCACGACGGTGCGTGGAGCACGGCGGTCGTCGTCGTGATCTCGTCGGCGTTCGGCCTGCTCGGCCTCGCGTTCATGCGATTGGCTCGCCTCGTGTTCCTCGCCCGATCGCTCGGGGCCAACGATGGGGGCCTTCGACACGGACTCGGCGGATTCGGCCGGGACCTCGCGGTGCTGTCGGCCCGGTTGGCGGTCGCCACGACCGGGCTGTTCGTCATCCAGGAGAACCTGGAGCATCTGGGTGCGGGCGAAGGCCTCCCCGGCCTCTCCGTTCTTGGTTCCGCGGAGTACCCGGACGCGGTCCTCGTCATCGGTGCGATCGCCCTGCTGGTGGCCGCGGTCGCTTCCCTGTTCCGCTGGCAGCGCGACGTGCTCGGGGCACGAATCTTGAAGGCCCGGCATCTCCGACAACGACCCCTGCGGCTCCTCCGGCGCCCTCGGACCAGCTGGGTCGAGCTCCGGCACGCATCGATCGTCGCCCACCAGTTTCCCGGTCGGGCGCCGCCACACGTCAGCACCCTCTAGGAGCTCGGACCCGCCCGGATCGCGGTCGCGCCGATCCGCTC
>DATBPR010000623.1:0-6704 GCA_036561285.1 Candidatus Limnocylindrales bacterium
GGCCGGTCGAGCCCGAGCACGTCCCACGCGACGTAGATCACGGGCACGTCGGCGAGAATCGCCGCTGACGGGTCCTTCCTGCCGAGGCGGGACTGCAGCGCAATGAATGGCAGGACCGTGCCGTCGCGCCAGGCCAGGATCTCGCCGTCGAGGATGCCGTCCCAGCCGAGATCCCGGGCGCCGTCAACGACCTCGGGGAACTGGTTGCCGATCTCGTGCAGGTCGCGCGAGTAGAGGCGGACGTCGGTGCCGTGACGATGGAGCTGGGCCCGGATCCCGTCGTACTTGTCCTCGACCCAGACGGGCACGCCGAGCCGCTTCACGATCTCCGCCGCGTCCTCCGCCGGCGAGGCGAGCATGAACTTGATCGGGTGGAAGAGGGCGAGGTTCGCGTCGGCAAGCCGGTCGTCGCGGGCGAGCTCGGCCATCCGGCCGATGTCGCCGGTGAGCATCCCGGCCCACTTGACCTCGTCGAGCGGCCGGTCGAACGCCTTCGCGATCGCGGCCTCCACGAGGCCTTCGCGGAGCCCGATCCGGAGCTCGCCCGACAGCACCTTGACGAGGTACTTCGCGGTCAGCGGATCAGCCCGGGCGAGCAGCTCCCGGAAGATCCCGCTCTTCGCCGCCGGCCCGGACGCCGCCTCGATCGCGGCATAGGCCGCGGCGACCTCCGTGAGGGTCGGCGACTCCGTCGGGTCCGGATCGAGACCGGCGAGGGTCAGGACGTCCTCGACCGCCCTGCCGAGGTCCGACGAGCGGTCGTAGGCCTCCCCGAGAGCGGATCGCGGCACACGGGCGAGGTCCGTGACGGTCGTCGCGATCGCCGACCAGCCGAGCCCGGCGGCGCGCTGATCGGCCTCGGCGAACGGCCGGCCGGTCAGGAAGACGACGGCCATCGGGAGCTCCGCGGGCGAGAGACCGGCGAGGTAATCGGCGAGGAGCGCGGTCTTCTCGGAGGTCCGGGTCGTGGCGGCGACGCGCTCGGCGACCTCGCTCCAGCGACGCATGGCGGCGATGGTATACCGTGCCGCCGATGGCCCCCCGACGCTGGTTTCCCGACGCGCTGACGGGCGAACGCGTCGTCCTCCGGCGGCACGGCCCGGAGAACCTCCGGGCATTCGAGCGGTGGTACGGCGACCCCGAGGTCGTCCGCCTCACGCGCTACCAGGACGGGCCGATGCGCCACGAGGAGATCGAACGGTTCTTCGCGGCGCGGGCGCTCGGCTCGGACTCGCTGTCGATGGCGATCCACGTCCGCGACACGGACCGGCTGATCGGGACGTGCGCCCTGTCGCAGCTCGACAGTGACAACGGCTCGGCCCTGTACCACATCACGATCGGCGAGAAGGACGCGTGGGGCCACGGCTACGGCACCGAGGCGACGGCGCTGATGATGGGTCACGCCTTCGGGGGTCTCGGGCTGCACCGGATCGCGCTCTCGGTGTTCGCGTTCAACGAGCGGGCGATCCGCTCCTACCAGTCCGTCGGGTTCGTCATCGAAGGCCGGGCCCGCGAGGCGATCTGGCGCGACGGTCGGTGGTGGGACGAGATCTCGATGAGCCTGCTCGACTCCGACTGGGCGGCTCGCCGGCGGGCCGCCGGGGTCACCGGGGTCAGCGGCGCGGCGACGGGCGGAACGGGCGCGACGGCGGGTCCGGGAACGGCCGGGCGGAAGTCCGGCGCGATCGCCGGGATCCTCGGGAGGCGCAGATGAGCAGCCAGGGACCGGCTTCCGAGGCGGCCCGTGCGGACGTCCGCGAGCTGATCAACGCCAAGGGCCACGTCGTCGACAACGCCCGCCAGGCGGTCGACCGGCTGGACCGGGCGTTCGCGACGGGAGACCTCCAGCGGACGCCGGAGCTGATGCTGTTCCTCGCCGACCTCGGGCCGGCGCTCGAGCAGGACGAGGGGCAGAAGCTGGGCGGAAAGAGCGCCGAGGCGGCGCGGTTCATCCTTCGCGCGATCGACCGGGAGCTCGACCGGGCCTAGCGAAGGAGCCCGCGGCCCCGGGCGGCGGTCGCGCCGCGCTCGTCCCGGCCCCGCGAGCGGTCAGCCCGCGGGCGACGCCGACGGCTCGGCCGGCGGATCCGACGGCGCCGCCGCGGGCGAGGCGGTCGGGCTCGGCGCCTCCGACGCGGCTGGCGCCTGGGTCGGGGCGCGGGTCGCGGTCGGCGCCGGGGTGGGTGTCGCGGTCGATGCGGGCGGCTCGGGTGTCGGGTTCGAGGCGGTCGAACCCTGCGTCGGCGAGGCCGTCGCGGTCGGGTCCGGGGTCGGTGTCGGCTCGGGGGTCGGCGTCGGCGTGGGCGTCGGAGTCGGGCCCGGGATGCCGTCGCGGACCGGGACGATCAGGACGTAGCGGCGCCACCACTCGGAGTACCACCTGGCGACCGAGCTCTTGCGATAGCCCGGGGTGTAGGGGTCGTCGAGCGGGCTGTCGACCTGACGATAGATCTGGAACCGATATCGAAGGCTCCCCGACCGGAGCGATGACGAGGCGAGGTAGCGATTTGGGAGGGCGTCGGACCAGAGCGGGTCGGACATGTAGAGCCCATTCACGACGAAGTCGTCGGATGTCGTCGGGTCCTCGCCGGTCACGACATAGCCGGTGAAGACCTGCGCGTGCCCGCCCGCGTGGCCGAGCACGCCGACCGGCATCCGGAACCGGGCGATCGAGATGACGGCCGCTTTCAGCGCCGCATCGAACGAGGTGTATTCGTGATCGTCGTAGACCCGCTTCGAGGCGTCCGTCATTGCGGCTGCGCCCCAGCCGTAGTAGTTGAGCGCGTTCCGCCAGCCATGCGCGTCGGTCCCGGGTCGCCCGACGGCCAACGTATCGTGGTTCCGGGAAAACGACAGGATCGAGGTCATGTCGCGCGTGTTCGATTTCACCGGGCTGTTCTTCGTCCGGTACGTCGTCCAGCGGAAGCCGCCGCCGCCGCTGTCGTTCAGGTCGATGAAGTTGAGCATCATCATCGTCGCGGCGGCTGTGCACGCGGTGTAGTACGGGTCCTGGTAGAGGAAGCCCGCGGACCGGTAGAGATTCAGCCGCCAGACCGTGCCGGCGTTGGCGGTGAGCGGAACGAGGCTCGCGAGGAGCAGCAGGACGGCGAGCAGCGCGGCGGAGGGTCGCAGGCGCGTCACGCGATCGACTCCTCCGACTGGCGGACCGCCAGGACGCGGTCGGATCCGGACGCACGGAACGCGCCCCGGAGGCGAGGATGGCCCGCGTGCGTGGGGGCCACCAGTCGACCGATCGTACCGATCGCGTTGCCCATCGGACGCCGTGGTGCGGGCACGCCCCACCGGCGGACGGGGGCGGATCGCCGGGCGTCGGGCTCCCGCGCCGGATCTGGCACGGGCCCACCTTACCCCGACGATCCCGGCGATGGCCTCGCACGCCCGAAACAAATCCGGCCGCCGGCCTCTTGACTCTCGACCTGCCAGAGAGTCCACGATGCGTTCGTGGATGACGACCTGCTGTCGATCGGACGGTTCGCAAGGCTGTCGGGCCTGAGCGTGGGCGCGTTGCGCCACTACGACGAGCTCGACCTGCTCCGGCCGGCCGACATCGACCGCTTCACGAGCTACCGCCGCTACCGCCGAGAACAGCTCGAGACCGCCCGGACGATCGCCCGTCTGCGCGACCTCGAGGTGCCGCTCGACGAGATCCGGGAGGTCCTGGCGATGGACGACCCGGCCGAGCAGCGGCGGCGCCTCGCCATCCACCGGGCACGAATCGTCGCCCGCAGCGACCGGCTCACCCGCCTGCTCCACGTCGTGGGGCGCATGACCGATGGAAAGGACCCGATCATGACGAACACCGTCTCCGACCCGACCGCCGCGACCAGCGTCGAGCTCGATCCGGCGACCCACCGCCAGCTCGGGGTCGATCTCTACAACTCGACCTGGACGCTGATCGAGAAACCGGACCGGACACCGGCCGAGACCGATGAGATGGTCCACCGCGCGCATGCGTCGCGCTGGCACTGGGCCAGAGTCGGACAGCCCGTCAACCTGGCCCGCGGCGAGTGGCTGTGCTCGCGGGTGTACTCGACGCTCGGGCGCGGGGAGCCCGCCCTGTGGCACGCCCGGCGCTGCGTGGAGATCAACGAGGCGATCGGCGCGGAGTCCGGTCGCGAGTCGTGGGACCTCGCCGGCGCCTACGAAGCGATGGCGCGGGCGTCGTTCGCAGGCGGCGACTCCGCCAGTGGAGCGCTCTGGAAGGCGAAGGCGGTCGACGCGCTCGAGGCGATCGACAACGCCGACGACCGGATGCCGATCGAGCAGGATCTCGCGACGCTGCCGGGCTGACGCCCCTTCCGCTGGCCCGCGCCTCGCCGCGGTCCGGTGGCGCGGCATCGGATGCACCAAACAGCGGCGGAACCAATCCCCGATCGTCGGCTGGCGAGGCCGGAATCGGGTCACGCGGCCTTCATCGGGGTCCTTCAGCCCTCGTTCGGAGCGCCGGATGCATCAGGTCCGACAACGTCGTCCATCCATGCACCCAGGGACTGTTTGACGCGATTGACGAGGCTCCGGCGTGGTCGATCGTGTGGCGCCAGCCTGAATCCGTGCGTGTGAGCGCCCGCGAGTGGCCGCCTTCCCCCGATGGATGCCCGGGCGAACGGGCCGAAGAGTCCTCCCATGACTGGATGAACGGATCGGCGGACCGAGGACGGCGGCACGCCTCCGACGGGCGCGGCCTAGAATCGCCCGGTTCCCTGTGATCAGACAGGCGGCCGGGCGACGGCCGCGTTCGGAGGCCCATCCGCCATGCTGCCCATCAAGATCGGGATCAACCTCTGGAGCCAGGCCAGCTCGTGGGCCGACTTCCTCGCCGCCGCGAGGCGCGTCGACGAGCTCGGCTACGACTCGCTCTGGACGTGGGACCACCTCCACGCGATCGTCGGGGATCCGCAGCAGGCGATCTTCGAGGGCTACGTGACCCTCGGCGCGTGGGCCGCGGCCACCGAGCGCGTGAAGCTCGGCTTGATGGTCGGGGCGAACACGTTCCGGAACCCGGGGCTCGTCGTGAAGAGCATCACGACCCTCGACCACGCCAGCGGCGGCCGAGCAATCCTCGGCATCGGCGGGGCCTGGTTCGAGTACGAGCACACCGCCCACGGCATCGACTTCGGGTCCGGGTTCGGCCAGCGGCTGACCTGGCTCGACGAGTCCGTCGCGGCGATGCGGACGCTCCTCGACGGCGGGACGGTGACCTCCGACGGAACGGGCCGGTACGGATTCCAGGATCTCCACCACGTGCCGGATCCGGTCCAGCGCCACGTCCCGATCATGATCGGCGGGACCGGCCGGACGAAGACCCTTCGGACGATCGCCCGCTACGGCGACCAGTGGAATGCCGCCGGCACGCCCGAGCTGCTCCGCGAGCTCGGCCCGATCCTCGACGGCTACCTCGACGAGGAAGGCCGGCCGAGGGACGCGATCGAGCGGACGTCGAACCTCTGGATGATCATCCGCGACGACGAGCGCGAGGCCCGCCGCGTCTGGGACGCGACGATGGCGACGAACGTGAAGGACGTCGACGAGGGGATGATCGCCGAGCAGCGGCCGATCCTCGGCCCGGTCGAGAAAGTCGCCGCGCGGATCCGCGAATACGTCGACGCCGGCTTCCCGACCCAGATCGTCGAGGTCCCGGCGCCGTACGACGCGGAGACGCTCGAGCGCCTGATCGGCGAGGTCCAGCCGCTGGTCGAGCGGGGCTGATCGCCGTGGCGGGCAGTCGCTCGCCGAGCATCGGGACCGGGGTCGGCCGGCTGATCGCCGTGCTCGACACGGCCGAGGCGGCCGACGCCGCGATCGACGCGCTCGCGGCGGCCGGGATCGCCCGCACGTCGATCGAGCTGTTCTCGGGCCTCGAGGCTGCCGCCGCCTTCGATCCGTCCGGGGAGCGCCACGGCCTCCTCGGGGTCCTCTACCGGATCTTCGAGTTCAGTTGGGCCGACCAGGCGCCGGACTTCGCCTGGTACGACGCCGCGATCCGCGAGGGCCGGATCGTGATGAGCGTTCGCGTCCGCGGCCAGCGCCATGTCGCCCACGCCGCGCGGATCATCGAGGAGCACGGCGGCCACTTCATCAACCACTTCGGCTGGTTCGAGACCCAGGAGCTCGCTCGGTGGAAGGGCCGCGAGCCGGACGTGCCGGGTTTCCTCCGGCGCTGATCCATCGATCGGCCCGGCGAGCCTCAGTGGCCGGCGTGGGCCGTGGATCCCTCGGTGACCTCGCCCTTGTGCGCGGCGAAGGCCCCCAGCACCTGGCTCTTCTCCAGCTCCGGGACCCCGAAGAAGTCGAGCGACCGCGCGAGCTCCCCCGCCACCGCGTCGAACTCGTCCGACGAGATCTCGAGCTCCCGATGGGCCTCCTCGAGGCTGAGCTGACCGTGGCCCGGCTTCGTCCCGACGTACTGGAAGGGGCCGCCGGCCACCTGGCAGACCCACAGCGTGCGCATGAACTTCAGGCCCGGCAGGCGGGCCAGCTTCTGCGTGTGCCACTCGCGCAGCTCGGGGTTGTCCGAACCCTGCCCGGCGATCTGGTTCTTGACGACCGCGTCGCTGAATTGGTCCACGACCGCGGCGATCGCGAAGACTCCGCCAAGCCGCTCGTACAGGCTCTGCTCGCTCATGTCGACCGTCCTCTGTCCTCCCGGAGTCCGTCCGGGCTGCCGTCGCGAAGCACTCTAACAC
>DATBPR010000624.1:0-4010 GCA_036561285.1 Candidatus Limnocylindrales bacterium
TCTGATGAAGGTTTCACGTGAAACCGTGTGCCGAAGCCAGAGGATGGGCCGCGAAACAGTGCGACTCGGTGTGTGCCCGCACGAGGCGCGCGAGGCTCACGACCCCTTGACCCAGCGCGTGGGCTCGCGGCTCGGCGCCGCCGGATGGTTTCACGTGAAACCGCTCGACCGGGCCGCCGGGCGCCGTCGCGTGCGCGCGATTCGGGAGCGTTGCTGGCGCATCCAGGGCGGTGAGGGATCGACGAACGCCGCCATGATGGTTGAGTGGCGGGTAAGGGCCGGATGAGGACCCCGTGGGACCCTGCAGGAAGCAGGATTCCCCGGGGTCGAACGGCCCCAACTGCTAGAATG
This sequence comes from Candidatus Limnocylindrales bacterium, assembly GCA_036561285.1. Lineage (GTDB taxonomy): Bacteria > Chloroflexota > Limnocylindria > Limnocylindrales > CSP1-4 > CF-46. The sequence goes on from DATBPR010000624.1 coordinate 352, forward strand.
GGTGCTCGTGAGCGTATCTCTTCGGCGGTCCTGAGTGGGTCAAACGATCGCCTGTGCCAACCAGAAAGGCGGCGTCGGAAAGACGACGACCGTAGTCAATCTCGCGACCGCCCTCGGCCTCATCGGCCAGCGGGTCCTCGTCGTCGATCTGGACCCCCAGGGAAATGCGACGAGCGGCTTTGGAATCGATCGTTCCCACCTCGACGGCACCCTGTACGAGGTGCTCGTCGGGGATCGCGACCTCGACTCCGTCATCCTCACGACGGCCGTGGACGGGTGCGTGATCGCCCCCGCCTCGGTGGCCCTCGCCGGTGCCGAGATCGAGCTGGCATCGGCCGCTCAGCGCGAACGGCGAGTCAAGCGCGCGCTCGAGGGCGTCGCGGACCGGTTCGACTATGTCCTCATCGACTGTCCGCCGTCGCTCGGTCTGCTGACCGTCAACGCGCTCACGGCGGCAACTGCCGTCCTCATCCCGACGCAATGCGAGTATTACGCCCTGGAAGGCCTTTCCCAGCTGATCGCGACGTTGAACCTCGTCCGCGACAACCTGAACCCGACACTGGCGATCAAGGGCGTCGTGCTCACGATGTTCGACGCGAGGACGAACCTGTCGTCGGACGTTGCCGCGGAGGTCCGCGGCCACTTCGGACACGCCGTCTTCAACACGATGATCCCGCGGAGCGTCCGCCTCTCGGAGGCGCCGAGCTTCGGCCTGCCGATCGCGCTGTACCGCGCTGACTCTCGTGGCGCCGAGGCCTACGCCGCGTTGGCAGCCGAGCTGCTCCGGCGCGACAGCCGCGAACCCGCGACGCCGGGCACTCCGGACACGACCACGGCGACCGACACAGTCGCGACCGGCCGGCCCTGGCAAGCGACCGTCGCCGCTGGCTCAACCCCCGCCACGGAACCCGCCGCGATCGGAGCCCGTTCATGACCATCCATTCCGAGCGGCAGAGCGGCCTGGGCCGTGGTCTCGCGTCGCTGATCCCACAGCGCGCCCAGCCGAACGGCGTCACCGAGATCCCGCTCGCGCGGATCGAGCCCAACCCCCGCCAGCCACGACAGCGGTTCGACGCCGACCAGCTCGAGGCCCTCGCGGCAAGCATCCGCGAGCACGGCGTCCTCCAGCCGATCCTCGTCACCGAGACCCTCGACGGCTACCAGCTCGTCGCAGGTGAACGCCGGTTCCGGGCGGCCCGGCTCGCCGGCCTGGAACGCATCCCGGCAGTCATCCGCCAGCTCGCCGATCGGGCGCAGCTCGAGGTGGCGCTCGTCGAGAACCTCCAGCGGGCAGACCTCGGACCGATGGAGGAAGCCGCCGCGTACCGGTCGCTCGTGGAGGAGTTCGGTCTCACCCATGAGGAGATCGCCCGCCGCGTCGGCCGCGCCAAGTCGACCATCACGAACACCCTGCGACTGCTGGAGCTCGACCCGCGCGTCCAGGCGGCCCTCGTCGACGGCCGCCTGAGCGAGGGTCACGCCCGGGCGCTGGCCGGGCTGCCCGTCGAGCAGCAGGGCCGGGTCTCGGGCACCGTGATCGACCAGGAGCTCTCGGTGCGCCAGGCCGAAGAGCTGGTCCGTCGCCTGCGCGAGCCACGCCAGCCCGCGGCACCCGCGGAGCCGGCACATCGCCTCGATCCGGACCTCGAGCGTCTGGAGGACGACCTCCGGCGCCAGCTCGGCACGAAGGTGACCCTCGCCCGGTCGCGCAAGGGGGGCCGGATCATCATCGAGTTCTACAGCGACGAGGAGCTCGGCCAGCTCTACGACCGCCTGATCGGAGGGGCCGCGTGACCCAGGAAGCGAGCCGGACGCCGCCCGATTCGAACGGGCCGAGGCGCGGCAAGCGGGCGAGCGGTTCCAGCTCCGACTACACGGCCGCCAGCATCCAGGTCCTCGAAGGCCTGGAGGCCGTCCGGCGCCGCCCGGGCATGTACATCGGCTCCACCGACGCCCGTGGCCTGCACCACCTCGTCTGGGAGGTCGTCGACAACTCGATCGACGAGGCGATGGCCGGCCACGCGACGAAGATCAACGTGACGATCCGCGAGGACGGCCTGGTCGAGGTCATCGACGACGGCCGCGGCGTGCCGGTCGGCAAGCATTCGACGGGCAAGGACGCGCTCGAGGTCGTCCACACCGTGCTCCACGCCGGCGGCAAGTTCGGCGGCGGCGGCTACAAGGTGTCCGGCGGTCTGCACGGCGTCGGCGTGAGCGTGGTCAATGCCCTGTCGTCGTGGATGCGGGTCGAATCGGCCCGGGACGGCAGCGTGTGGGCCCAGGAGTACGTCCGCGGCAAGCCGACGACCTCGGTCAAGAAGCTCGGCCCGAGCAACGGCCGGCGAGGCACGACGACCCAGTTCCGCGCCGATTCCGAGATGTTCGAGACGATCGACTACTCGTTCGACACGATCTCGCAGCGTCTCCGGGAGTCCGCCTACCTCACGAAGGGCGTGTGGATCACGCTCATCGACGAGCGGATCGATCGCGAGCGGTCCTTCTACTTCGAAGGCGGCCTCCTCTCCTTCGTCCGGCATCTGAACCGGAACAAGGAGGTCCTCCACAGCCGGCCGATCTACTGCGAGAAGCGCGAGGGCAGCACCACCGTCGAGGTGGCTCTCCAGTACAACGACACCTACACGGAAAACGTGCTCGCGTTCGCGAACAACATCAACACGGTGGATGGCGGTTCGCACGTGACCGGGTTCCGGGCCGCCCTCACGAGCTCCCTCAACGACTGGGCGCGGCGCGCCGGCGTGCTGAAGGACGCGGACGGGAACCTCTCCGGCGACGACGTCCGGGAGGGCCTGACCGCCGTCGTCTCCGTCAAGCTCACCGAGCCCCAGTTCGAGGGCCAGACGAAGGCCAAGCTCGGCAACGCCGAGGTCAAGGGCCAGGTCCAGACGGCGCTCGCCGAGGCGCTCGGCCAGTACCTCGACGAGAACCCCGGCGACGGCCGCCGGATCATCGAGAAGTGCCTGACCGCGGCCCGGGCCCGCGAGGCGGCACGCAAGGCGCGCGATCTGGTCATCCGCAAGGGCGCCCTCGACGGGCTGTCCCTGCCCGGCAAGCTCGCCGACTGCCAGGAGCGCGATCCCGCGCGGAGCGAGCTGTACCTCGTCGAGGGCGATTCGGCCGGTGGCTCCGCCAAGCAGGGTCGCGACCGGCGGTTCCAGGCGATCCTGCCGCTTCGCGGCAAGCTCCTGAACGTCGAGAAGGCCCGGCTCGACAAGATCGTCGCCAGCGAGAACGTCCGGCCGCTGATCATCGCGCTCGGAGCCGGGATCGAGGGGATCGGCGACAGCTTCGACATCGCGAAGCTGCGATACCACCGGATCATCATCATGACCGACGCCGACGTGGACGGCGCCCACATCCGGACGCTGCTCCTGACGTTCTTCTACCGCCACATGCCCCAGGTCATCGAGGCCGGCTTCCTCTACATCGCCCAGCCGCCGCTGTACCGCATCTCCACCGGGACGGTGACCCGCTACGCCCAGTCGGAGAAGGAACGCGACCGGATCATCAAGGACTTCAACGTCAAGAACATCTCGGTGCAGCGATTCAAGGGCCTGGGCGAGATGAACGCGGACCAGCTGTGGGACACGACGATGAACCCGGAGACGCGGGTCCTCCTGCGCGCCCAGGTAGAAGACGCC
>DATBPR010000625.1:0-4876 GCA_036561285.1 Candidatus Limnocylindrales bacterium
CGACCGGGCCGTCGTAGCCGCGAGGGGCGGGCACGTCGGGCTCGCCGCCGGCGACCGTCGCCATCTCCAGGGCCCGAACGACGCGCCGCGGATTGGCCGTGTCGATCGCGGCCGCCCGTTGTGGAGCGACGACATGCAGGCGCTCGACGAGCGGCTCCAGGCCCACTGCGAGGAACTCCGCCTCCAGGCGGGCGCGGACGGCGGCATCGGACGGCAGCGACTCGACCGGCAGGCCACGGGCGACCGCCCGGAGATAGAGACCCGTGCCGCCCGCGAGGATCGCGAGCCCGCCGCGCGACCCGATCGCGGTCAGCGCCTCGGCCGCGTGGGCGGCGAAGTCGGCGACGGTGAATGGCTGGTCCGGGTCGACGAGATCGAGCCCGTGATGCGGGATGCCCCGGCGCTGGGCGGGCGTCGCCTTCGCGGTCCCGATGTCGAGGCCGCAGTAGACCTGCCGCGAGTCGGCAGAGATGACCTCGGCTGGGATCCCCTCCCCCGCCAGCCGCTCCGCGACCTCAATCGCGAGGCCGGTCTTGCCGGTCGCGGTCGCGCCCGCAATGACCAGCAGCGGTGGTCGCGTCACGATCGGACGAGCGTTCCCCGCAGCGCGTACGGGCCGGCGTGGTCGATCCGGGCCGTGACCAGACGGCCGACGAGCTCCGGACCACCCGCCAGGTGGATGAGCTTGTGCTCGCGGCTGCGGCCGGAGACGCGAGGGCCGGCCGGCGCTGCGCCCTCGTCGGCGCCTTCCTCATGGTCGTGGCTACGCGGCGGCGTGACCGCGTCGACGAGAACCTCGACCTCGCGGCTGGCGTACGCCCGGTTCCGCTCGAGCCCGATCGACTCCTGGACGGCGAGAAGCTCGTTCAGTCGCTCGCGCTTGACCGCCGCCGGAACGTCGTCGGCCAGGCGGGTCGCCGGCGTTCCCGGTCGTTCGCTGTACGCGGCGGCGAAGACCTGGTCGTAGCGGACCGTCTCGAGCAGACGCAGCGTCGACCGGAACTGGTCGTCCGTCTCGCCGCAAAACCCGACGATCACGTCGGTCGAGATCGCGATCCCCGGGACGGCGTCGCGGATCCGGGTCAGCCGCTCGAGGTAGTGCCCGGTCGTGTACTGCCGGCCCATCCGGCGGAGCACGGTGTCGTCCCCGCTCTGGACGGGGAGATGGAGGTGAGCGCAGACCGACGGGCACTCGCCCATCGCCGCGATCAGCCGATCCGAGAGATCCCACGGGTGGGAGGTCACGAACCGGAGACGCGGGATCGCGGGCACGCCGTCCGCGGTCCGGATCCCGTCGATCGCGCGGATCAGCGCGGCGAGGTCGGGGCGACCGTGGAGGTCCAGCTGCCGGCCCGCCCAGCGATCCGTGTCGACATCGGCGAACCGTGGCTCGGCCGGCAGGTCGTGGCCGTAGGAGTTGACGTTCTGGCCAAGGAGCGTGACCTCGCGGTAGCCGGCGGCCGCCAGGCTCCGCGCTTCGTCGACGATCTCGTCGAACGGGCGGCTGCGCTCCGGGCCCCGACTGAACGGGACGATGCAGTACGTGCAGGTCTTGTCACAGCCGTAGACGATCGGCAGCCAGGCGCTGATCGCGGACTCGCGGTGGACCGCGCCGGCGCCGACCGCCGACGCCCGCGTTCCCGGCAGGCGATCCGCCGCCCCGACCGTCAGCCGGCCGACCTGGGTGACGGCGGCGCTCGAGACCCCGACGGCGCCCTGGGCCGATGCCAGACCGAGGCGATCGACGAGCTCCGGCTCCTCGTCGGGCCGCAGGAACAGGTCGACGGCCGGGAACCGCCGGCGGAGGCCACCCCGCTCCGGCTCGCGCACCGCACAGCCCGTGAGCACGACGCGCATCCCCGGGTTCGCGGCCTTCAGCCGCTGCAGATGACCCTGCCGGCCGATCACCTTCTGCTCGGCCGCCTCGCGGATCGCGCAGGTGTTGATCACGATGAGATCCGCCGCTTCCATGGACGGCGCCTCGGCGCAGCCGGCGGCGAGCAGCCGGCCCGCCATCTCCTCGGAGTCGCTCCGGTTCATCTGGCAGCCGAGCGTCCAGACGTGGAACCGTGGCAGCGCCGGTGCCTCGGGGCGGTATTCGGCGAGCCGCGGGTCGGCGGCCTCGACGGGCAGCGCCGGCGCGAGGGGCGTGGCCGGACCGAGCACGTCGAGCACCGGAAGCGTGCGGCCGGCCGGTCGGGTGAGGGTCATGGCCCGGGCATCGTACGCGAGGTGGCCGCGATCCCGATCGCGTCGTGCAGCACCGTCGCGACGCTCTCGGGCACGTTCAGGGCCGCGTGGGTGTCGGCATAGGTGCTCGTGTCGCCGTGGTAGTCGGAGCCGCCGGTGGCGATCAGCCCGAGCTGCCGGGCGACCGCGCCGACGAGCTCGACGGTATGCCGATCGAAGGAGATGTAGTGGACCTCGAGCCCGGCCAGGCCGATCCCCGCCAGCTCGCGGAGGAGCGGCATCTGTGAAGGCGCCTCCGAGAAGTGGGCGAGCGACGGAACGCCGCCCGCGGAGCGGATCGCCTCGATCGCCTCGCGCGGGCCCATCCCCTCGCGCTGGACGTAGGCCGGTCCGCCGTGCCCGATCAGGCGGCGGAACGCGTCCTCGACGCTCGTGGCATACCCGGCGGCGATCAGCGCCCGACCGATCGTCGGCCGGCCGAGTGCGTCGTCGGCCGTCAGATCGAGGTTTGCGACCTGGGCGTCGATGCCGAGGCCGATCTCGCGCAGAAGAGCGACCGTGCGGTCGAAGCGGATGCGCCGGGCGGCCCGTTGGCGGGCCAGGGCCGCCTCGAACGCCTCGTCGGCCGGATCCATCCCGAACCCGAGGATGTGCAGCTCGCCGTCCTGGAGCGGGATCCCGCGGGCAAGCGCGTTGATCTCGACTCCGGGCATGAGGTCGATCGGGGCGGGCAGCGCCCGGCCGAGGACCAGCTCGCGATAGGCCGCGAGGTTGTCGTGATCCGTGATCGCCAGCGTCCGGATCCCGACGGCCGCGGCGGCCCGGGCCAGCTCGACCGGCTGGAGCACGCCGTCGGAGCGGAGCGTGTGCGTATGGAGGTCGACCGTTGAACGACCGGGCTCGGTGGCCGCCGCCAGGGCGCTCTCCTTGGCGGCGTGCCGGCCGGTCCGGGGCACGATCAGACCTCGACGAGGCTGCTGATCCGCTCGATCGCGAGCGCCCGGCCCGTCGCCGGGTCGATGTCGATCTGGGCCGCGTTGAAGATCACCGGCCCCTCGCCGACCTCGAACCGCGTCGGGAGCGCGTTGATGAACCGCGGCAGGACGGTCTTCGGGTCGAACCCGATCACGCTCCAGATCGGCCCGGTCATCCCGAGGTCCGTCTGGTAGGCCGTCCCGCCGGGCAGGATCCGCTCGTCGCCCGTGACGACATGGGTATGGGTGCCGACGACCGCGCTGACCCGCCCGTCCAGGTGCAGCCCGAACGCGTTCTTCTCGGACGTCAGCTCGCAGTGGAAGTCGACGATCCGCACCGGCGGCAGCGGCTCGGACGACTCGTCGAGCAGCGCGTCCGCGTCCGTGAACGGGTTCTCGATCTGCTGCATGTACGTCCGGCCCTGGAAGTTGGCGACCGCGAGATCGGTCCCGTCGAGCGCCTGGAAGACGCCCCAGCCGCGGCCCGGCACGCCGTGCGTGCCGTAGTTCAGCGGTCGCAGGACGCGATCGCTCGACTCGAGGTACGGGTAGATCTCGCGCTTGTCCCAGATGTGGTTGCCGGACGTGATCACGTCGACGCCGGCGCCGAAGAGCGCCTCCGCGGTCGAGGGCGTCAGGCCCATCCCGCCGGCGACGTTCTCGCCGTTCGCCGTCACGAAGTCGATTCCGCGCTCCTCGCGCAGCGGCGGCAGCAGCTGTTCGACCGCGACCCGTCCGGGCTTGCCGATCAGGTCGCCGATCATCAGCACCCGGCAGGCGCCCGCCGGGCGCGGTGCGTTGCCGTTGGGCGGGTTGCCGGGTCGCGTCCGGCCGATCGTCTGGTCGTTCATCGCTCGACGGACGATACCCGAGCCGGCGACCGCCGCGGCTGGCCCCGGGGGCGCATGATCGCGCCCACCACTGGAGGGGGACGATGGCAACCGCGATCTTCTGGGGAGCCTTCGCGACGGCGAGCCTGCTCGTCGGGATGTGGCTCGCCTACCGCGACCTGATCAGCCTGAAGTGGACCGGGCTGGTGATGGCGTTCGGGGCCGGCGCGATCGTCAGCGCGGTCGCCTACCAGCTCGTGCTGCCGGCCACGAAGGCCGGGGCCGGGCACGAGCTTGCGGTGGCCGGAGCCGTGGCGATCGGGGCGCTCACGTTCTACCTCGCCGACCGCTGGGTGGACGGCATGGGCGGGGAGAAACGGCTGGATTTCGACGGCGGTCAGGCCGCCGGCTCCCCGCTCGGCATCCTGCTGGGATCCCTGCTCGATGGCGTCCCGGAGTCGCTCGTGCTCGGCCTGTCCGTCGCCCACGCGCCCCAGGTCTCGCTGGCGTTCGTGTTCGCGGTGGCGATCAGCAACGTCCCCCAGGGTCTCGGCGGGACCGCCGGGATGCTGGCGGCCGGGTGGGAACGCTCGCGGATCACCCGGCTCTGGCTCGCGGTCTGCGGTCTCAGCGTGCTTGCCGCCGCGATCGGCTACTGGATCGGCGGGATCGACCCGACGGCGACAGGTGCGCTGTTCGACGCGTTCGCCGCGGGAGCGCTGCTGGTGATGCTCACCGACTCGATGATCCCGGAATCATTCCAGCACGGCGGCCGCGAGGCCGGCCTGGCGCTGACCCTCGGCTACGGGGCGGCATTCGTCGTGGCGGTCCTGCAGGCGACCTGAACTGGCGATCGGCTACTTCGCGTATTCCACGGAGCGC
>DATBPR010000626.1:0-10604 GCA_036561285.1 Candidatus Limnocylindrales bacterium
CGAGCCGGCGGTCGACGAGGAAGTACTCCTGCTCCGGTCCGATGTTGGTGAAGACCCGAGCGGCCGTCGTGTTGCCGAACCAGCGCAGGACGCGGAGGGCCTGCGCCCCGAGCGCCTCCTGGGAGCGAAGGAGCGGGATCTTGTGGTCGAGCGCCTCGCCGGTGAACGAGACGTAGGCCGTCGGGATCGTCATCGTGACGCCATTCGGCTCGACCTGGAGGAAGATCGGGCTCGTCACGTCCCAGGCGGTGTAGCCGCGGGCCTCGAACGTCGCCCGGATCCCGCCCGACGGGAACGACGACGCGTCCGGCTCGCCCTGCATCAGGTTCTTGCCCGAGAACTCGGCGATCGTCCGGCCGTCACCGGTCGGGTTCAGGAACGAGTCGTGCTTCTCCGCGGTCGAGCCGGTCATCGGCACAAACCAGTGGGTGAAGTGGGTCGCGCCATGCGACATCGCCCACTCCTTCACGCCGTGGGCGACCGCGTCGGCGATGACCGAATCGAACGGCTCCTGACCGGCGATCGTCCCCTGCAGCCGCTCGAAGATCGGCTTCGGGAGGTACTGCCGCTGGGCGACCTCGTGGAACACGTACTGGCCGAAGATCTCCTCGCCGGCGTGCTCGGTGTAGTCCTGGGTGCTGCTGGTGACGGTCTCGCCGGCGATGTCCGCGATGGCCGTGTGACGAGCGGTCATGCTGCTGCCTGTCCTCCTTCGATCGGTCGATTCAGTACGTCTCGAGATAGCGTCCGAGCTCCCAGCTCGTGACCTGGGTGCGGTACTCGTCCCACTCGGCCCGCTTGGCCGAGACGTAGTGGGAGCGGACGTGGTCGCCGAGGGCGGCGGTGATCACCGGGTCCGCCTCGAGCTCGTCGATGGCCTCGCCGAGCGTGCCGGGCAGCTCGCGGATCCCCTTCTCGGCGATCCGGGCCGCGTCCATCTCGAAGAGGCTCTCCTCGACGGGGTCCGACAGGCTCAGCCCGCGCTCCACGCCGTCGAGGCCGGCCGCGATCATCGCGGCGAAGGCGAGGTAGGTGTTCGACGACGGGTCCGGGCAGCGGACCTCGACGCGGGTTCCCTCGATCGACTTGCCGGGCGAGACCTTCGGCACCCGGATCAGGGCCGAGCGGTTGGTCCGGCCCCAGGTCAGATAGGTCGGCGCCTCGTAGCCCGGGACCAGTCGCTTGTAGCTGTTCACGAGCGGGGCGAGGATCGCGATCATCCCCCGGGCGTGGGCCAGGATCCCGGCCATGTACGAGCGGGCGACGTCGGACAGGCCGTACTTGTTGTCCGGATCGGCGAAGGCGTTCCGGCTCTCGGCGATCGACCACAGGCTCTGGTGGGTGTGCATCCCGGAGCCGTTGATGCCGTGGATCGGCTTCGGCATGAAGGTCGCATAGAGCCCGTGCTGCTGGGCGATCGCCTTGAGGGCGAACTTGAACGTGATCGCGTTGTCGGCGGTCTTCAGCGCGTCCGCGTACTCGAAGTCGATCTCGTGCTGGCCGGCCGCGACCTCGTGGTGGGCGGCCTCGACCCGGATCCCGAACGCCTCGAGGGCGTCGACCATGTCCTGGCGGACCTCCTGGGCGAGGTCCGTCGAGAAATCGAAATAGCCGGCCTCGTCGTGGGGCAGCGGGGCGATGCTCCCGTCGGGGCCGCGCCGGAAGAGGAAGAACTCGAGCTCCGGCCCGGTGTTGACGACGTACCCGAGCTTCCTCGCCCGCTCGACCTGGCGGCGGAGGACGTTCCGGGGGTCACCGGCGAACGGCTCGCCGGTCGGCGTGAAGACGTCGCAGATGACCCGGGCCGTCCCGCGCGGCCCGACGGCGGTCTGCCACGGGATCTCGGCGAACGTCGACATGTCGGGCATCAGGTACTGGTCGCTCTCGGCGATCCGGGTGAACCCCTCGATCGAGCTGCCGTCGAACCACGTCCCGTGCCGGACGGAGCCCTCGAGCTGGTGGATCGGGATCGTGACCGCCTTGACGACGCCGAGGATGTCGGTGAACTGGAGCTGCACGAAGCGGACGCCGCGCTCGCGGGCCTCCGCGATCCGCTCGGCTCCGTCGACCTCCTCGCGGGCGATCACCATCGATGCCGCTCCTCCTGCACTGTCGGTGGTCGCGCTTGTGCCGAACGCACGATTCGCAACCACGGTGGCGGGTCGCGGTCAGGATAGCGGGGAGGTCACCCGCGGTGAAGGTTGCGACCGCTTTCAGATGTTATGCATCTTGCACAAGTCTGAGCGCGAGGGCGAGCGGAAACCGGAGCTCGGGATCGGCGAGGCGCCATCCGGTCGCGGCCTCGATCGCCCGGATCCGGTAGGCGACGGTGTTGCGGTGGACGCCGAGCGCATCGGCAGCCTCGGCGATGCCGGGTTGCTCCAGGACGGCACGGAGCGTCGCCAGTCGCTCGCGGCGCACGTCCGCCCGACCGCGCAGCAGCGGCTCCAGCAGCGCCCGGGCCTGGCGCTCGCCGTCGGGCAGGTTGTGCAGATTGCCCACCAGCCGGTAGGCGGGGAGCCGGTCGGCACGGGCGACCGCCGGCGGCTCGGCGAGCCGCTCCGCTGCCTCCATCGTCGCCCGCGCATCGGCCTCCGCCGCCGACCGGTCCCGAGCCTCGGAGAACGGTCGGGAGACCGCGACGAGACGGCCCAGGAAGGCCGCGATCCGGCGTGCGAGGTCCATCGCCTCCGGATCGTCCGGCGGAGCGGCGACGACCGCTCGCAGCTCGATGCTCTGGACGTCGCCACGGAGGGCCATCCGGCGGGCCGGGGCGAGCGCCCGCAGGTCGCGCCGGAGGGCCTCCCGGCTCGCCGCATCGGACGGGCCCGATGGCCGGCCGGCTGACCCGCTGCCCGCCGCGGCACCCTCGCCGGTCGCGGTGGCATCGCCGACCGCCTGTCGCGCGACGAGGACGACCCATGGCGGACCGTCGGCCGGGAGCGGCTCGCGGCGCGCGGTGTCGACCGCCCGCCCGACCGCCTCCTCCCGAACCAGCTCGAGGACGAGCAGGCCGGCGACCCGTGCCGTCGCAACGCGCTCCAGCTCTGACGGCGGTCGCTCGCCCAGGAGGACGAGGGAGCCGGAGGCACTGGCGGGGTCTTCAGCAAGACCGGCCGTCGCGGCGGTCGGCAACGGCAGCGGGATCCGGGCGGCCGCGGATCGGCGGCGGTGGTGATAGGCGGCGACGGCCGCGGCCGCATCCGGCACGCCGGCCGGGGCATGGACCGCCAGCCGCGTCCCGCGGCGGCCCTCGATCGCGATCGCCCGGCCGAGGAACCCCGCGATGGCCGCCGCCATCTCCTCGGGCCCGCCACCGGCGAGGGCCACCCCCTCGAGGCGGGACTCGAGGATCGTCGCCTGGCGATCGAGCTCGGCCCGGTGGTTGACGAGGAAGCCGATCGCGCTGCGCTCGACCTGGGCCGGGTCGCCCGGTCCCGCGGCCAGGACGGCCAGCCCGATCGAGCTCGCGGCGTCGGCGACCGCCGCGATCATCGGCGCCGGGGACGGACCCGACGGGTCCTCGACGAGGACGATGCCGCCGATCCCCGCGTCCGCGGCGGCGCGCACCAGCGTCGCGATCGCCTCGTCGTCGGGCGCCACGATCGCGAGCGCGGAGACCGGCACGATCCCGAGATCGCCCGGATCGAGCGCGTCGAAGGCGGGGACGCGGGCCCGCATCAGGCGAACCCAGGCAAGCTCGCGGGTCCCCGGAGCGCCGCGGGCGGCGTGGCCGTCGCGCGCGGCGCCCGGATCGCCGGCCAGCCAGCGCGCCCTCGGCAGGACCGCCGCACGGAGCGCCTCGAAGGTGGCCACGGCGGCGACCGATCAGGCCGGAGCGGCGGGCGGCGGAGACATCATGGGAGACGGAGGGGTCGCCGGCCGGCGCGACACGAGGTCGTCGAGCAGCCGGCCGAACTCCCGCTCGACGTCCACGTACCGATCGGACCGGGCGACGAGAGACAGCGATCCGTCCGGCGCGAGGCGAGCCCAGATCCGGCGCCGCGGCAGGTAGAACGAGATCGCGATCCCGGCGATCAGGAACCCGAACGCCGCCCAGACGATCCCCTGGCCCGGGTCCTTCTTCGCGATGATCAGGGTGTAGTCCGTGAACTTCCGCAGCCCGACCGAGAAGTCCAGGCCCGCCGGTGCGTTGGCCTCGCCGGCGCGCAGGGCGAACGCGCTTGCGTCGAGCGTCTGGATCTTCGGGGTCCCGTCGTCGTTCCGGCCGATCACCGCGTACGGCAGCACGAGGAGGTTGCCGACCCCGTCGGCGTCCTGACCGAGCAGCAGCTCGAGGCCGACGTCCCGGCCCGGCACGGACATCGTCCCGTACGGGTGGCCGGCGGCGGTGTCGGTCAGCGGCACGGCCCCGTCCCACAGCGGCTTGCCGTTCGCGCCGGTGATCAGGAGGTCTGGCGCGGGCCCGAACCCGTTCTGATGGAACGTGTATCCGTCGACCGCGAGCGGGTCGTTGACGCGGATCGTCTTCCGGGCGATCTCCTGGCCGTTCTGGAACACGCCGAGATCGGTCGTGAAGTCCGTCGCCTGACCCGTCTCGACGAGCCCGGGGGCCTCAAAGTCGTAGTTCTTCACGACGAGCAGGCCGGGCGTCCCGATCGGCTGGACCGTCAGGGAGTCGCCCGCCGCGATCACGAGGCCCTGCTCGTCACCGAGCCGCGACGTCACGACCCCAGCGGTCAGGAACAGGATCAGCCCGAGGTGGGTCATCAACGTCGCCAGCTTCGTCCAGCGATGGCGGTCGCCGTACAGGTAGCGCGTCCCGTCGACCTCCGCCTCGCGGACCCCGAACCGCTGGCCGCGCAGCGCGGCCCGGACGTCCGCGGCGGCCATTCCCGTCATGGCGGCCCGGTCCGGCAGCGTCGGGTCATAGAACGGATCCGGCTGGACGACCCGGATCTCCGCCGCCTGCCGGTACAGCCGCGGTGTCCGGTCGAGGGTGCAGACGACGATCGAGACGACCAGGACGACGAGGCCGAGGGTGAACCACGTCGACGTGAAGACCTGGAAGACCTGGAGCCGCTCGAGCGCGTCGACGACGCCGCGGCCGAAGACCGGGTCATACCGGGCGTGGAGGTCGGCCATGGCGTTCTGGTAGTCGCCGACGGAGCGGAACGCGAAGCTCGGCAGCTGGCGGATCGCTATCCCGACGAGCGCGAGCAGGATCAGGACGATGATCTGGACGACCGCGAAATCGACCGAGGTGAACAGGCGGAGCACCGTCCGCCCGATGCGCTCGAACACATCGGGCTTCGGCGGCCGGGCCGATTCGGCCCACGCGGTCACGGGGCTGGCGATCGCGGGTTCCTCCGGGTCAGACGGGTGTCGGCTCGGCAGACGGCCCCGGCCGTCCGGGGGTTTCGGCGGCCACCGGGCTTCCGTCGACGTCGCCGGCCGTGCCCGTCGCCTCGATCGCGGCGCCCAGCGCGGCCTCGAAGTCGGCGACGATGTCGTCGAGGTCCTCGAGCCCGGCCGAGCAGCGCAGCAGGCCGGGGGTGATCCCGGCCGCGGCAAGCGCGTCGTCGTCGAGCTGGCGATGGGTGGTCGACGGCGGATGGCTGACGATCGTGAACACGCTCCCGAGCGAGGCCGTCCGCTCCGGGATCAACAGGGTGTCGATGAACGCCTCGCCGGCTGCCCGTCCACCGGCGAGCTCGAACGCCAGCATCCCGCCGCCGCGCGCCAGCTGGTGCCGGGCAACGTCGTGCTGGGGGTGGCTGGCCAGCGACGGATGCCAGACGCGAGTCACGCCGGGCCGGCCCTCGAGCCAGGCCGCGAGCGAGCCGGCGGTGGTCGAGTGACGCTCCATCCGCAGGGCGAGCGTCGAGAGGCCGCGCATCGCCAGGAACGCCGCGTGCGGATCGAGGCTCGCCCCGGTGTCCACCTGGAAGTCGCGGACCCGGCCCACGAGGGGCTCGGACCCGGCGACGATCCCGGCCATCACGTCGGAGTGGCCGGACAGGTATTTCGTGGCGGACTCGCAGACGAGATCCGCGCCGAGCTCGACCGGCCGGCAGAGGTACGGCGAGGCAAACGTGTTGTCGACGACGTAGGTCGCGCCGAACCGGTGGGCGAGCTCCGACAGGGCCGCGTGGTCGGCGACGACGATCGTCGGGTTCGAGATCGTCTCGGCGTAGAGGATCCGGGTCGGACCTGTCGCCAGGGCGGCCTCGACGGCGGCGAGGTCGGTGACGTCGACGAACTCCGTCCGGACGCCGAGCCTCGTGAAGACGCTCGCGAGCTGGGAGCGCGTCGTGCCGTACGTCGAGCGGCTGGCGACGATCCGGTCGCCCGCGGAGACGAGCGTGCCGATCGCCGCGTGGATCGCGGCCATCCCGGAGGCGAAGGCAAAGCCCGACTCGGCGCCCTCGAGCTCGGCGACGGCCGAGGCGTAGGCATGGACGGTCGGGTTGTCGAGGCGGCCGTAGGAGTAACCCGGCACCGAACGCGTCGTGACCGCGCCGAGCTCCGCGGCGTCGGCGCTCGAGAACGTGACGGTCTGGTAGATCGGCACGGACGTCGGCGCCTGGTCGACCACGGGCAGGCGGTGGGCCGCGCGAATCGCCCGGGTCGCGAAGCCGGTCGGCCCGGGAGCGCTGGGAGATGCGCCGGCGGCGGGCGGCCGACGGACGGGAGGCTCGGCCATCGCGGCCGATGCTACACCGAGTCGCCGCTCCGCTTGCGTGAGCGGGCGGCGGCCGCCGGGGGCGGCACGTCGTCGGCGTCGATCCCGTCGGGGACGCTGCTCAAGGCGCGCGGCGGGACCATGGCCCCGGGCACGTCGGCGCCGTGATCGAACACCGGCTCGCCGACCCCGCCGTCCGCCGTCAGGGGCACGCCGGTGACCCGGTTCTTTCCGGTCCGCTTGGAGCGGTACATCGACGTGTCGGCCGTGATCATCAGCTCGTCGCTGGTCGTCCCGTCGTCGGGGTAGTTGACGACGCCGATCGAGATCGTCGGCTTGATCGTCGACGCGCCGATCGGGACGTTCAGCTCCGCGACCTCCTGGCGGATCTTCTCGGCAAGGACGAACGCGCCGGTCGGGTCGGTCTCCGGCAGGAGGACGACGAACTCGTCGCCGCCGTAACGAGCCGCGGTGTCGATGCGCCGGCCACCGGACCGGATCACCTCGGCGACGCCGCGCAGGACGCGGTCGCCGAAGAAGTGACCGTGGCGGTCGTTGACGTCCTTCAGGTCGTCGAGATCCATCATCAGGAGGCAGAAGCCGCGGCCGGACCGGGCGCTCCGGGCGATCTCGCGCTCGACGGCGGCGAAGAAGAACGTCCGGTTGAAGAGCCCGGTCAGCGGATCGATCGTCGAGAGGCGGATCGCCGCGTCGCGGGCGCGCCGCTGCTCGCGGGCGATCACGGTCGCGACGTAGGCGAGGAGGACGAGCGCGGTCAGGTTGATCCCGACGATGGCGACCGTCTCGGGCGCCACGCCGCCGGATCCGGGCGGGACGATCGCGATGATGTACGCGATGCTCGCGGCGGCCGCCAGCCCGAACGTCACCCGCGGGCTCACCACGAGCGCCGCCCCGCCGACGATCAGCGGGAAGGTGAAGAAGAACGGGCTGTCCTGGCGGCCCGTGAGCACGACGAGGAGGGTCGCGAACGTGATCGCGACGCTTCCCTCCAGGACGAACTTCGCGGTGCCGAGCGCGCCGACCGGCAACAGGTCGTGAACGACGAGGACGAAGACGCCGGCCGAGGCGAGGAGGACCAGGATCGCCGTCTGGGTCTCGGGCCAGAGCCCGGTCAGGGCGACGATCATCGACGTCGCGAGGATGAAGACCCAGGAGACGATCCGGACGACGCGGTCGTACGCGCCGGATTCGACCACGGTCGGCTCGCCGAGGCTGACCTGGTCCGCGCCGAACGCCGCGGCCATCTCGGCCGTTCGCGGATCCGTCGGATCGATCGGGGTCGCGCCGGCGGGGTGCGGCCGGCCCCGGCCGAGGAGCGGTGGCAGCAGCACCCCGCCCATCACCGCCAGGTTGGCGATGACGGCCATCAGGATGAGCGTCTGGACCGGCTCGAGGGCCACGTCGTGCCTCGTTGCGGGCGCGGGGCTCTCCATCCCCGACGTGCGTGCATGGTAGCCCGAGCCCGCCACGCGATCGATCGCGCCGGCCGGTCGATCCGTTGCATCGGGCCATTCGAGGTGCGGCCGCGCACCGGGTCGCCGCGGGACAGGGAGCTCGCCGGGCCGCGGGGCCCTCAGGCGCCTAGCGCGTGCCCCACTGGTACGACTGCTTGACCATCCGGAGGTACACGAACGTCTCGGTCTCGCGCACCCCGTCGATCGTCCGAAGGCGGTCGGCGAGGAACCGGAGGAGGCCTTCGTTGTCCTCGCAGACGGTCTCGATCAGGATGTCGTAGGTGCCCGCCGTGATCACGACGTAGTCGACCTCGGGCATCTCCGCGCAGCGGGTGGCGACGTCCATCAGGTGGTCCGCCTCGCAGCGGATGCCGATCATCGCCATCTGCTGGAAGCCGAGCTTCAGCGGGTCGGTGACGCCGACGACCTGCAGGATCCCGCGGTCGACGAGGCGGTTCGTCCGGGCGCGAACGGCGGCCTCGGACACGCCGAGGTCCGCGGCGATCTGGGTGAACGGCCGCCGGCCGTCCTGCTGGAGGTGCTCGATGATCCGCTTGTCGAGCTCCGAGACGTCCTCGCCGGCCCGCCCGGTGGCGCGCCGCGGCGAGGTCACGGCTTCCGGCTCGGCTTCGGCGTCTTCGCCGGGGCCTTCGTCTTCGTCGGGGCCTTGCTTGGAGTCGGCGCCGTCGACGGCGCGGCGCTCGGGATCGGCGTCCGGCTCGGGATCGCCAGCACCGAGTGCTGCTCGAGCGGCCAGAGCAGCGGGTCCAGCACGGCGACGATCTGCTGCGCGAAGGTCTGGCGAGAGGCATCGGGCGCGGTCGGGTCGGCGGCGCTGCTGACGGGGCCGTACTCGACCAGCACGTTCAGGCCGGCGAACGCGTACGGCGTCTCGTTCCGGACCGGCTTCTCGCCGGGCTTCCACTTCAGGGCGTCCTGGAGGTCCGCGGTGCTGCGGTACTGCGTGATTCGCAGCGGCCAGTTGCCGATGTCCGCGTTGATCTGCTTGATGATCGCCGGATTGCCGCGCCCGGAGTTGGCGTTGTTCGCGGTCATCCCGAGCTTGGCGGTGCCGAGCGCCCGGAAGATGTCGTCCGCGGAGACCGGTGCCGTCAGGTGTGGGTCGGGCGTGACGACCGGCGTCGGGAGCGGCGTCGGCTCGACCGACGGCGCGGCAGTCCCGCCACAGGCCACGACGATCGCGGCCGTCACGAGCATGGCGATGCCGGCCGCGCCGAAGGGCAGCCGGGGTCCGCGGGCGTGATTCGAATGTCGCATCGCCGGCGGGATGCTAGCACCGGAGTTCGCACCTGCTGAACGGTACGGAAGTCCGGGGGCGAGCGTGCGACCGCCGCGACGTGCGAGTCGCGCCGGTCAGCCGAGGAGCGGGAGGACAGCCGCGAAGCGCTCGATCGAGGCGCGGTCGATCGGGTCCAGGACGGCTTGGACCTCGTCGACGCCCGCGGCGGCGTAGGCCCGGAGCTCGTCGGCCATCCGCTCCGGCGTGCCCTCCAGTGGGGCGATCCGGTCCGTCGTCGTCGTGTCGCCCATCGTCCGGCCGTGGCCGCCCGGCAGGCGGACGTGCACCGCCACGGTCCGGCGGACCTCGGCCGGGTCGCGCCCGACGTCCCGGCACGCGTCGTCGACGATCGTCCGGAGCGGGGCGACGCCGTCCGGCGTGTTGTCCGTGTCCGCGTACCAGGTGTTCCACGCCGCGGCATGGGGCATCGTGATCCGCAGCATCCGCGGCCCGTTCGAGCCGACCAGGAGCGGCGGCCCGCCCGGGCGCGGCCGAGGCAGCAGCTCGCAGTCACGCGCCCGGTGGAAGCGCCCGTCGAAGTCGATCGACCCTTCCTGAAGCAGCGTTCGGATGATCGTGAACGCCTCCTCGAACCGGGCGACGCGCTCCTCGAACGGGAAGCCGAACGCCCGGAACTCGATCTCGTTCCAGCCCGCGCCGAGCCCGAGAACGAACCGCCCGCCGGCGATCTCGTCGATCGTCGCGGCCTGCTTGGCGAGCAACGCCGGGTTGTGGAAGCCCGTACACGCGACGAGCGGACCGATCGTCGCGGTCTTCGTCACGGCCGCCAGCGCCGCCATCAGCGTCCAGGCCTCCCATGGTCCGCGCGCCGGCCGGCCGGCCCACCGATAGAGGAGGTGCTCGCCGAGCCAGACCCCGTCGAAGCCAAGGTCGTCGATGGCCCGGGCCATGTCCAGGAGCTCCGGCCAGCGGACCTCCCGTTCGACCTCGGGCAGCTGGACCCCGACACGGATGACACGGCTCATGACGGCACAGGGTATCGCCCGCGGGTCGCGCTCCGGCGGCCCGAGGCATCCCTCCGACGGGTCGGGCGGCGGGCCGGGTAGCATGACGGGGGCGGACCACCTCGACGCGACGCCTGTCGTCTGCGGCAATGGGACCGGCCCGGCCACGCCGGTCGCTGGCTGTCCGCCTCGCTCCTGCCCACGCCGGGCGGCGTTCG
>DATBPR010000627.1:0-3656 GCA_036561285.1 Candidatus Limnocylindrales bacterium
CTTCGCGAGCGCCCAGACGACGGTGACATCCTGCGCGAACAACGCCTGCCCGCGTTACCTGGGCACCTACGTGCTGAAGCTGACGAACTAAGGCTGTCGGCGCATCCGCACGCCATCGCGGCGTTGCCGGCGGCGCTCCGCGCTCACGCACCCTCAGGTGCGCTCGCTTGAGGTGCTCTCCGGCGCCTTGCGCTGACGCACGCCTCCGCGACGAACGCAGTTCGATCTAGGGAATTACGGCGCTCGCCCAGGCCGAGGCGACCCGCGCGCGGGCGTCCGCCGTCGGGCCGGACGTGTCGATGACGCGCGTGGCCACCGGCCGGAGTCGCTCCGTCATCCCTTGCTGAGCGGCCATTCGCGCGTCCGCGTCGGCACGGGTCGCGCCGCGGTCGACGATCCGCTCGCGCTGGACGACCGGATCGCACGTCACGAGCCAGACCTCGTCGCAGATCTGGGCCAGGCCGCCCTCGACGAGCTTGATGGCCTCGATCACGACCGCCGGCGCCCCGGCGTTCGCCGCCTCCGCGACGAGCTCGAGGATCCGCGGTCTCACCACCGGATGGACGATGGCCTCGAGCTGGGCGAGGTAGACGGGATCGCGGAACACGACCCTCGCGAGCGCGGCCCGGTCGAGGGTGGAATCGGTCGCCCGGACGCCGTCCCCGAACAGGCTGAGGATCGCATCGTGGGCCGGCTGGCCGGGCGCGGTCATCTCGCGGGCAACGATGTCGGCGTCGACGACCACCGCGCCCAGGTCGGCGAGCCAGCCGGCGACCGTCGTCTTGCCGCAGCCGATCGGGCCGGTCAGGCCGATGACCGGCGTCCGTCCGTTCGTGTCGTCGTCCGGCGGGTTCGTCACGGTGCCCGCTCCTCGAGCTCGAGCCACGCGTCCTCGGCGGTCGCCAGCGCCTGCTCGACGTCCGCCAGCTCGCTCGCGACCCGGCGCATCTCGACGAAGTTGGCCGAGATCGCCGGCGACCCCATCGACAGCTCCAGCTGCGTCTTGCGCAGCCCGAGCCGCGTCAGCTCCGCATCGACCGCGGTCTTCTGGCGCCGATAGGCGTCCTTCGACAGCTTCTCCCGGGTCCGACCGGAGCGTGTCGCAGCCGGGGCCTTCCGCGTCGATCCGTTCGTGGCGGTGATGACGGCCGTCGCGGACCCGGTCCCAGAGGACGGCGTCCTTGCTGCGGACGCCACCGCGACCGGCCCGCGCAGCCGGCGCCGCTCGCGCTCGGCCGCTTCGTGGACCGTCCAGCCTTCGCTCACCGCCGTCCGCCAGGCCTTCCACCCGCCATCGAACGGAACGGCCAGCCCGTCGTCGACCACCCACAGCGTGGAGCAGACGGTCTCGAGCAGGCGCCGATCGTGGGACACGACGAGCAGCGTCGCCGGCGATTCGACCAGGAACGATTCGATGGCCTCCCGCGCGGCGATATCGAGGTGGTTCGTCGGCTCGTCGAGGAGGAGCAGGTTCGAGGGCAGGATCCCGAGCAGGGCGAGCTCGAGCCGGGATCGCTCGCCGCCGGACAGCGACCGCACCTCCTTGAACACGTCCTCGCCGCGGAACAGGAACCGGGCCAGGTACGCCCGCGCCTCGCCGGCCGTGATCGGGATCGCCGCGAGCAGCGCGTCGAGGACGGTCGCGCCCGGGATCGCGGAGTCGCGCAGCTGAGCCAGATAGCCGGGCTGGACGGCGTTGCCGAAGGTCAGCATCCCGTCGAGCGGCGGCAGGTCGCCCGCGATCGTCCGGAGCAGCGTCGTCTTCCCTGCCCCGTTCGGCCCGACGATCCCGATCCGGTCTCCCCGCTGCGCCGCGAGGAACGGCGCGGCGGCGACTCGTCGAGGCTCCGTCGCCGGGCGGCCGTCCGCATCGATCGCGCCCCGGCCCGGCAGGTACCCGACCTCGAGCCCCTCGACCCGGACGACGATCTCGCCGGATCTCGAGGCCCCGCCGCCGGCGAGGGCCCCGGCCGGCAGCCGCAGCCGGCGCGACGACTTCGGCGTCTCGACCCGGTCCGCCTGGAGGCGCTCGAGTCGCGCCTCGTGCTCATGCATCTTGCTGAACTTGCGGTGCGACCGGTAGCGCTGGACGAGCACCTTCTCGCGCTCGATCGCGTCGGCCTGGGTGTCGGCGTCCTTGGCCGCCCGCGCGTCCCGCTCCTCGCGCTGGCGGTGGTAGGCGCTGTAGTCGCCCCGGAAGGCCGTGAGCTTCCGATCCCGCAGCTCCCAGACGCGGCCGACGGTCGCGTCGAGGAACGCGCGGTCGTGGGACGCGACGAGCAGCGCGCCGTGCCGCCGGCGGAGATGCTCCTCCAGCCATTCGATCGCACCGATGTCGAGGTGGTTCGTCGGCTCGTCGAGCAGCAGCAGGTCCGGCCGGGCGATCACGAGCCGGGCGAGCGTCGCCCGGGTCTGCTCGCCGCCGGAGAGGGCCGTGGGCGGCTTCGCCCATTCGTCGCGGGCGAACCCGAGCCCGGACAGGGCCTCGTCCACCCGGAGGTCCAGGGTGTAGCCGCCGAGGATCTCGAACTGGTGCTGGAGGTCCGCGTAGGCCCGCTCCTCGACCCGGCCGGTGCCTTCGAGCTCGGCCAGGCGGACACCCATCGCCTCGAGGTCGGCCGCACCGTGACGGACGGCGGCCCGGAGATCCGGCGAGGCCATGAACGCGGCATCGAAATGCGATTCCTGGGCGAGGAGGCCGATCGTCAGCCCGCGCTTGCGGTGGACGGCGCCGCCGTCGGGCTCATCGCGACCTGCGGCGATCCGGAGCAGGGTCGTCTTGCCTGCGCCGTTGGGCCCGACGAGCCCGATTCGATCGTCGACCGCGATCGCGGCGGTGATCTCGTCGAGGATGACGAACGTGCCCACCTCGCGGCGGACGTGCTCGAAACGGAGGATCGACATCGCTCAGCCGCCGACCGAGGCCCGGGCTGCCGCGCGCCGGGTGGCCGCGGCTCGTCGCGTCCGGTCCGTCCGCGCCGCTCGGCGGCGAACCGCCGCGTCCGCGTCGCCGGCAGGCCCGACGCTCCCCTCCCCGCCCGGCAGCTCCGACCATCGCCGGCCCGTGCGCTCCGGCCGCGACATCGTCCGGAGGATCGCCCGGGCACCGGCTCGATCGGCGGATGGCAGGCGCTGGCACCACGAGCAGAAGTGGGTCGCCCGGCTGCCGACGACGATCCGCCGGATCGGCCGGCCGCAGCGACGGCACGGCTCGCCCGTCCGCTGATAGACCTCGAGGTGGTCCTGCATCTCGCCGTCGCCGTCGGGCGCGGTGTAGTCGTCGATCGAGGAACCACGGCGGACGACGGCCTCGGCGAGGATCCGCCGGACCTCGGTCCAGAGGTGTCGCTCGTCCGGCGGGCGAAGCGTCCGCGCCGTCCGGAGCGGATGGAGACGCGCCGCCCACAGGGCCTCGTCGGCGTAGATGTTGCCGACGCCCGCGACGAAGGACTGATCGAGCAGCAGCGGCTTGAGCCGGCCCTTCCGGGCGCGCAGGACGTGGCGAAAGACCTTCAACGTGAACGCGTCGGACAGGGGCTCCGGCCCGATCGACGCGAACGGGTCCTCCGCGGCCAGGTACAGCCCGATCTTCCCGAACTTCCGGATGTCCCGGAACCGGATCTCGCGGCCGTCCTCGAGAGTCATTGCGAGCCGGA
>DATBPR010000628.1:0-7106 GCA_036561285.1 Candidatus Limnocylindrales bacterium
GGAGCACGGTCTCGAGGCCGTCGAGGAGACGCCCGGCGCGCGCGCCCGGATGCAGGAGTTCCACGACGTCATGGCGTTCATCGAGGTCGAGGTGCCTCGCGTCATCGACCGATTCCTCGTCGAGCGCGAGGGCATCGCGAACGAAGCGTCGGCGTGACGACGCGGAAGGGACAGGAGCCGGCACTCCCACCGGCGAAAGGACAGGCATGACTGCCATCATCCAGATCGAGAAGCTCACCAAGTCCTACGGCGAGCATCGCGGGATCATCGACATCGACCTCGAGGTCGCGGAAGGGGAGGCCTTCGGCTTCCTCGGGCCGAACGGGGCCGGCAAGACCACCACCATCCGGACCCTCCTCGACAACATCCGGCCGACCTCGGGCCGGGCCCTGATCTTCGGCATCGACACGACCGTCGACCCGATCGCGATCCACCGCCGGATCGGATACCTGCCCGGCGAGTTCGCGCTCTACGACAAGCTGACCGGCGGCCAGACGATCGAGTACTTCGCGAACCTCCGCGGCGGCGTCGACGCGACCTACCAGCAGCAGCTCGTCGACCGCCTGGATCTCGACACGAGCCGGAAGTTCAAGGAGTACTCGAAGGGCAACAAGCAGAAGGTCGGCCTGGTCGTCGCGCTCCAGCACCGCCCGGACCTGCTCCTGCTCGACGAGCCGACGTCGGGTCTCGACCCGCTCGTCCAGCAGACCTTCTACGAGGTCATCCGCGAGGCCAAGGCCGAGGGCCGGACGGTCTTCCTCTCGAGCCACATCCTCAGCGAGGTGGAGAAGACCGCCGATCGAGTCGCGATCATCCGCGACGGAATCCTCGTCAAGGTGGACCGCGTCGAGGCCCTTCGCGACCTCGCCCACCACCAGGTCGAGCTGCGGTTCGCCGGCGACGTGCCCGTCGGGGCCTTCGCCGGGCTGCCCGGCGTCAGCGATGTCACGACCGAGGACAACGTCCTCCGGTTGCGTGTCTCGGGCTCGATCACGCCCGTCGTCCGCGAGGCCGCCAACTACGACCTGCTGGACTTCGTGAGTCGCGAGCCGTCGCTCGAGGAGACCTTCCTGGCGCAGTACGGCCGCGGGACGGGCGAGGCGGCCTGACATGACCTCGGAAGTCGATCGGCGGCCGGCGCCCATCGCGCCGGCCATCACGGGGCCGTCGCTGCTCTCCCGCGTCTACGGGTTCGGGAGCATCTACGGCAAGGCCATGCGCGATTCGCGTCGCGCTGTCCTCCTCATCGCGATCTTCATGGGGCTGCTGCTCGTCGGCGTGAGCTTCGCGATCGTGCAGGAGTTCAACACGCCGGCCTCGCGCCAGCAGCTGGTCGCCGTCGTCGCGGCGGTCCCGGCGATCCTCGCGGGATTGGCGGGCAAGGCCGTCAACGTCGGAACCCTCGGCGGCTACCTCCAGTACAAGTACGGTTCGTTCTTCCCGATCATCGTGAGCCTCTGGGCGATCCTCGCCCTGTCCGGGACGCTGGCGGCCGAGTCGCGCCGCGGCAGCATGGAGTTCGTCGCAGCGACGGCGACGGCCCGCCGCCGGATCGCGCTCGAGAAGCTGTCGGCCCACCTCACCGGCCAGGCCATCGTCGCGCTGGTCGTGTTCGTTGCCCTGTTCGTCGTCGGCAGGTCCGTCAACGGCCTGCCGGGCGACGAGATCTCGGTCCAGATGGCGGCCGGCTATGCGATCTGGCTGTTCCTGCTCGGGATCGCGGCCGGCGCGGTCGCCTTCGCGCTTGCGCCGTTCGTCGGTCGCGGCTCCGCCGCGGGCGTCGCCGGGGCGGTCATGTTCGGGGGGTTCATCGTCAACGGCTACCAGGCCGCGATCCCGACGATCGCGCCGCTGGCGAACCTCACCTGGTTCGGCTGGACCTCGAACCACGTCCCACTGGCCGGCCAGTTCGACTGGGTGACCCTGCTTCCGGTCGCGGTCGTTGCCGTGGTCCTGTTCGTGGTCGGGGTGGAAGCGTTCGCCCGCCGCGATGTCGGCGCGACGTCGCCGATCCCGACTCCCAGCCTGCCGCGGGCCCTCGTCGGCCTGCAGGGCCCGACCGGTCGCGCATCCGGCCAGAACCTGCCGTCGTCGATCGCCTGGGGCATCGGGATCGGGCTGTTCGGCCTCGCGATCGCCGGCTCCGGTAAGTCGTTCATCGACGAGCTCGGCAAGGCGACGGACTTCGTCAAGCTGCTCAACCAGGTGTTCCCGGGCTTCGACATCCGGTCGGTCGGCGGGTTCCTCCAGCTGCTCTACGTCGAGTTCGGCCTGATCCTGGCGGGGCTCGCCGCGGCCACCCTCGTGGGGGTCTGGGCCGGCGACGAAACGTCCGGACGCCTCGAGCTCCTCCTCGCGACGCCGCTCTCTCGCGCGCGCTGGGTGATCTCGGGCGGCGTGGCGATCCTGATCGGGATCGTCGTGGTGACGGCCGTCGCGGCTCTCGGGATCGCGGTGGGTGCCGTCATCGCCGGCGGCGACGTCGTCCAGCCGGTCGTCGGGTCGCTCGTGCTCGCGCTCTATGCCGCGGCTCTCGCCGGCGTCGGCGTCGCGATCGGCGGCGTCTTCGGATCGGGCTATGCGGCCCCGGCAGTGGCGATCATCACGATCCTGACGTGGTTCCTCGACATCCTCGCCCCGGCGTTCAGGCTTCCGGACGCCGTCCACGCCCTCGCCCTCACCTCCCACTATGGCTTCACGATGCTGGGCCAGTGGGATCCGGTCGGGATCGTCGCGTCCGTCGTCCTGGCGGTCGGCGGGGTGCTGCTCGGCGCGTGGGGCTTCCGGCGCCGCGATCTGCGCGGGTAGGGCTGTCGCGAACGCAGTCGCGACGGAGCGTCCTCCCGCGCGGCTTCGGCCCTCCCGGGAGGCGGCGGCCCGATAGCATCGGGGCGTGGCCCCGATCGTCTTCGTCCTCGTCGCCGGCGCCGCGCTGCTCCATGTCACGTGGAACGTCCTGCTCAAGTCCGCCGGCGACCCGCTTCGAGCGGCCGCCGTCGGGATGACGTCCGCGGCGGTCGTGCTCTGCCCGACCGCGCTCGTCGCGTGGCTCGCTCTGGACCGGCCGGCGATCCCGTCCGAGGTGCTCGTCCTCTCGGTCGTGTCCGGCGTGCTGGAGGCGGCCTATTTCGCGACCCTCGCGGCTGCCTACCGGCGAGGCGACCTGTCGGTCGTGTACCCAATCGCCCGGGGGTCGGCGCCGCTCCTCGCCGTGCTGATCGGGGTGCTGATCCTCGGCGAGCGGCTCGATCCTGCCGGCTACGTCGGCGTCGCCTTCCTGCTGATCGGGATCCTCGCCTTGCAGCAGCCCTGGAAGTACCTCCGGGCCTCGGGTCGCGAGGATGCCGGCGCGGCCGGGTTCGCCCTGCTGACCGGGGTGATGATCGCGGGCTATTCGGCCGTCGACTCCGTCGCGGTCAAGCAGACTGAGCCGTGGATCTACGCCGCGCTGATCTGGATCAGCTGCGTGGTCTTCCTCTGGGGCTATGTCTGGTTCGCCCGAGCGTCCGCACGCCAGCGAACGGCCCTCGTCGCGGATGGCGGGCCGAGCGCGGCGGTCGTGGTCGCTGCGGTTGGCGACTCGGGCGTCGAGGTCGACGCGACGCCGGCGCCGTTCTCGACCCGGCGCGCGGCCATCGGCGGGCTGATCACCCTCGCGGCGTACCTCCTGATCCTCTTCGCCTACAGCGTCGCCCCGCTGACCGCCGTCGCGCCACTCCGCGAATCCGCGATCGTCCTGGCGTCCGGATGGGGCGCGCTTCGGATGCGAGAGGCGACCGGCGGCCGCGACGCGAGCAGGCGGATCGGCGCGGCGGGACTCGTCCTCGTCGGCGCGGTCTTGCTGGCGCTGGCCTAGGCGATGGCGGATCTCGAGGGCGTGACGATCGACCCGGCCCGGATCGAGCCTGGCCGCCTCGTCGAGCGGCTCCGGGCGATCGATCCGGTGGCACGCGCGGCGGGCGACGGCGGGATCGAGGTCGTCCGCGCGCCAGGCCGCGTCAACCTGATCGGCGAGCACACCGACTACAACGACGGCTTCGTCATGCCCGCCGCGATCGGGCTCGAGCTACGGCTCGCGGTGATCCCGACCGAAGACCGCGAGGTGATCGTCACGCTCGACGAGACCGGCGAGACGGCCTCCTTCGACCTCGACGCGATCGGCCCGCCGATCCGTTCGTGGATCGACTATGTCGCCGGGACGGCCTGGGCGCTCGGCGAGGCCGGGCTCGCGATGCGCGGGTTCCGCTGCGTCCTGGCCTCGACCGTGCCCCAGGGGGCCGGGCTGTCATCGTCCGCGGCGCTCGAGATGGCGTCGGCTCTGGCGCTGCTCGGTCCAGCCGCCACGGTCCCGGTCGCCCGCCGGGCGACGCTCGGGCGGCGGGCCGAGAACGGCTATGTCGGCGTCCAGTCCGGGGTGATGGACCAGTTCGCGTCGGCGGGCGGCGTCGCCGGACAGGCGATCCTCCTCGACTGCCGATCGCTGGACGTCCGGCATGTGCCGCTCCCGCCGGACCTGCGGCTTGTCGTCTGCCACAGCGGCTCGTCGCACAAGCTGGAAACGTCGGAGTACAACCAGCGCCGGGCGGAGTGCGATCGCGCCGTCGCGGCGATCCGCCGGCTGGATCCGTCGGTCGACGCGCTTCGGGACGTGACCCCGGAGCTGCTCGCGGCGGCCGAGCCACGGATGGACGAGATCGCCGCCCGACGTGCCCGTCACGTCGTCGAGGAGGATCTCCGTGTCCACGAAGCCGAGGTGGCTCTCGCGGCAGGCGACCTGGCGGAGGTCGGCCGTCTGTTCGCGGCGAGCCACGCCTCGCTCCGTGACCTGTACGAGGTCAGCTCGCCCGAGCTCGACGCCCTCGTCGAGATCGCGACGGCCGTTCCCGGGGTCGTCGCTGCCCGCCTGACCGGCGCGGGCTTTGGCGGCTCGACCGTCAACCTCGTCCGGCCAGAGGCGGTCGAC
Source organism: Candidatus Limnocylindrales bacterium (assembly GCA_036561285.1). GTDB lineage: Bacteria > Chloroflexota > Limnocylindria > Limnocylindrales > CSP1-4 > CF-46. The sequence continues at coordinate 4,964 of DATBPR010000628.1, forward strand.
GCCCTCCGGGACGCGGTCGACCGCGAGTACCCGGCGCGGACGGGTCTGACGCCGACCGTGCTGGCCGTCGACGCGGTCGACGGCGCGGGTTGGATCGCCGGGACCTAGACCGCCTCGAGCACGAAGAGGCGCGACCAGAAGTCGCCGACGTCCGCCGCTTCGTGGCGCTCGACGTCGAAGAGGAGTCCGTTCGCCTCGAGGTCGTCGCCGCGGCGGGTGCGGACATTCGCCCGGGCGACCACGTCGTCGCTCGCCGGCCAGATCGAGATCCGGTAGTCGAGCGCCGGATCGAGCCCCCGGAGCGGCAGCCGATCGAGTCCCGGCGCGGGCCGGTTCAGCGTCCGGTAGAACCCGACGATCGCCTGGCGGCGGTCGTCGGATACGACCATCCAGGCTGTCTCGTTGCCGTCGCCTTCGAAGGGGCTGCGAAGCCGGACGAACCGGCCCCGCTGGAAGAGCGCCCGGTGCTCGCGGTAGAAGGCGACCTGGTCGCGGACCGCCGTCCGCTCGTCCCCGGTCAAGGCGGTGGTGTCGAGCTCATACCCGAAGACCCCGAAAAAGGCGACGGCCGCCCGCGTCGCGATCGGCGTGATCCGTCCGAGCTGGTGGTTCGGGACGGCCGAGACATGGGCGCCGATCGAGCTCAGCGGATAGGCCAGGGACGAGCCCCACTGGATCGCGAGCCGCTCGATCGCGTCCGTGTCGTCGCTCGTCCAGGCCTGCGGCGCGTACGCGAGCATGCCCGCGTCGAACCGGCCGCCGCCGCTCGCGCACGACTCGAACAGGATGTCCGGGAACCGGCGCGTCAGCCGGTCGTAGAGGTCGTACAGGCCGAGGATGTAGCGGTGGGTGAACTCGCCCTGGCGGTCCGGGGCGAGCGACGGGCTCCATGGCTCGGTCATCCAGCGGTTCATGTCCCACTTCACGTAGGAGACCGAGTCAAGGACGTCGGTCAGGACCCGCTCGAGATGGTCGACGACCTCGGGCCGGCCGAGGTCGAGGACGAGCTGCTGGCGTCCCTCGGTCCGCGGCCGGCCGGGGATCGCGATCGCCCAGTCCGGATGGGCCGCGAAGAGCTCGCTCCGCTCGCTGACCATCTCGGGCTCGATCCAGATCCCGAACCGGAGCCCGAGCCCCTCGATCCGCCGGGCGAGGCCATCGATCCCGTTCGGGAGCTTCCGGCGGTCGACGAACCAGTCGCCGAGCGAGCTGTCGTCGTTGTCGCGCTTGCCGAACCAGCCGTCGTCGAGCACGAACAGCTCGATCCCGAGGTCCCGCGCCACCTCGGCGATCGCGACGAGCCGCTCCTCGTCGAAGTCGAAGTAGGTTCCCTCCCAGTTGTTCACGAGGATCGGGCGGTCGCGGTCGCGCCACGACCCGCGGGCGAGACGCTCGCGGAACAGGCGATGGAAGGCGTCACTCATCGCGCCGAGGCCGTCGGTGGTGTGGACGAGGACCGCCTCGGGGAGGGTCAGCTCCGCGCCCGGCGCGAGGGTCCACGAGAAGGTCTCCGGGTCGATCCCGATCCGGAGACGCGCCGTCCCGAACGACTCGACCTCCACCTCGGCGAGGAAGTTGCCGGAGTAGACGAGGGCGACGCCGATCGCCTCGCCGTGGCCCTCGGTCGTCGCGGCGCGACGCAGGGCCACGAACGGGTTGTGGATCGCCGACGACGATCCGCGATTGCTCGAGACGGACTGGCGCCCCATGACCAGCGGCCGCGTCAGCACGTGCCGCTCGCGGGCCCAGTAGCCGCCGAGATGGACCAGCTCCCAGTCGTCGTCCGGCAGGTCCGTGACGAGGCTCATCGCCGTCTCGACCCGGAGCGGGTCGCGGCCGCCGTTGCGGAGCCGGACGCTCCGGGCGATCGCCGGGACGTCGCGGAAGATCGTGTACGACAAGGTCGCGACGAGGCCGCTCCGCTCGTCCGCGAGGTCGACCTCGACGGTGGCCGCCTCGTCGTCCGCCTCGACATAGGTCGCGGGCAGGCCGGCGAGGACCGGCTTGCCCGCGAGGATCCGGTGCTCGCGGTAGGCCAGCTCCAGGACGGTCGAGCCGTCCGGCTGCTCGACGACGAGCCCCGGGATCCGGTAGTCGCCGCTCCCCGGCGTCGGGCACTCGAGCGCGACGGGATCGCCGAGGC
>DATBPR010000629.1:0-3606 GCA_036561285.1 Candidatus Limnocylindrales bacterium
GTAGACGAGTGCCCTCAACGCGCCGGGCCGGCCCCGTCCCGCCCCGCCGTCCCGTCCATGGACACGGACCCACCGCCGGCCGCCGAATCCGCCTCGGTGCTGCCGCGGTCACCCTCCAGCGCGTCCCGCAGCCGCTGCGCCGCCTGCTCGGGCGTCAGGTCCCGCTGGGTCTCGGCGAGCAGCTCGTAGCCGACCATGAACTTCCGGGCGCTGGCCGTCAGGAGCGGCGGCAGGAAGTGGGCGTGGAGCTGCCAGTGAGCCACGTCACCATCGCCGAACGGCGCCTGGTGCCAGCCCATCGAGTACGGGAAGGACAGGTCGAACAGCCGGTCGTACGCCCGCAGCAGCCGGATCAGGACGTCGGCGAGCGAGTCCCGGCGCCGGTCGTCCAGCTCGGGCAGGCGCCCGGCAGCGGATCGGGCGATCAGGAGCGTCTCGTACGGCCACGACGCCCAGAACGGGACGACCGCCAGCCAGTCGTCGTTCTCGACAACGACCCGCGAGCCGCCGGCCTCCTGGGCCACGTAGTCGAGCAGCATCGGACGACCGTGGGCGGCGAGCCATGCCGACTGCGTCCGGTCCTCGCGGGCGGCCTCCCGCGGGAGCGCCGTGCCGGCCCAGATCTGGCCGTGGGGATGGGGTTGCGTGGCGCCCATCATCTCGCCGCGGTTCTCGAAGACCTGGACCCACTGGTAGCGCTCGCCGAGCTCCGCGGTCTGGTCCGCCCAGAGATCCACGACCCGCCGGACGTCACCCGACGACATGGCGGCGAGGGTCAGGTCATGGCGGCGGGCGAAGACGATGACGCGACAGGTGCCCGGCTCGACCTCCGCGTGCAGCAGCCCCTCGTCGACGACCCCGGGCGGGACGTCCGGCCGGAGCGCGGCGAAGTCGTTCGTGAAGACGAACGTCTCGGCAAAGTCCGGGTTGACGTCACCGTTGACCCGGCGGTTGCCCGGGCACAGGAAGCAGGCCGGGTCGTAGGCCGGCGGGTTCGTCGGTGGCGGCCCCTCGCGGCGGCCGACCGACGGCCGGCGGTTGCGGTCCGCGGAGACGAGGACCCATTCGTCGAGCAGCGGGTTGTAGCGGCGATGCGGACGCGTCGCGAGGGCGTCGACCGAGGCGGCAGTCGCGCGGGCTGCCGTGGGTGGCGTCGTTCGAGATCCGGCCGTCAACGTCCGGGCTCGGCCGGGCGATGGCCGTCGAGCGCCGTCAGGACTGGGCCGCCGGGCGGCGCCGATCGGACCGGGTGCCATGCGTCCGGGGCGATGAGCAGCTCGCGGACCACATCCCCGGCGATCTCGCGCGCCTCGGCCGTGAGGCCGTTGTCGGTGACGAGCGTGTCGGCCTCGTCGAGCCTGGCGATCGAGCTGATCCCAATCACGCCCCACTTGCTCGAGTCGGCGCAGACGACGAGCCTCCGGCCGGCCGCGACGAGGGCGCGGTCGGTATCCGCCTCGAGGACGTTCGGGGTCGTGAACCCGGACCGCGGGTCCATGCCGTGGACGCCCATGAAGACCTGGTCGAGATGGATCGTCCGGAGGGCCGCCACCGCGAACGGGCCGACGAGGGCATCCGACGGTGTCCGGACCCCGCCGGTCAGGATGATCGTCTGGTCGCTCCGCCCCGCCCGGTGGAGGACGTCGGCGACCGGCACCGAGTTGGTGACGACGGTCAGCCCGGGGACGTCGACGAGGCGGCGGGCCAGGGCATAGGTCGTCGTGCCGGCCGAGATCCCGATCGCGGTGCCGGGCACGACGAGGGCGACGGCGGCATCGGCGATCGCCTCCTTCTCGGGCTCCTGGAGCTCGGACTTCGCCGCGAACCCGGGCTCGAAGAGGGCGCTGCTCGGGAGCGACGTCGCGCCCCCGTGGACCTTCTCGATCAGGCCGCGCCGGTCGAGGATCTCGAGGTCGCGCCGGACCGTCATGTCGGACACGCCGAGGTCGCGGGCGAGGTCCGCGACGCGGACGCCCCCGTCCTCGCGGATGCGCGACAGGATCAGCGTCTGGCGCTGTCGTGCAAGCATCGTCCGACCCGCCTGACCCTTCGCACCACCAGGGGTCCGGTCACCACCCAGACAACCTCCCTCGCTCGGTGCCTCTCGGCGAAGATTGCGTCACATCTCGCCACAAGTCAACGAGATCGAACACAAACCGCCGTCGCATCTTGACACCATCGCCTGCGCACACCGACAATCCGTGCGATCCTGTCGGTGTTTGTTCGCCCGCACGGATCGTCCCCGTGAGGGGTGGATCCAGAGGAGGAGATCATGGCGAACCCAGAGGCGCCGCGCTCGCCGGACGGGGCGTCCCCGAGCAATCCGCTCATGACCCGGCGCCGCGTCCTCGGCGGGATGGCCGGCGTCGCCGGCCTCGTGGCCGTTCCATCGCTGCTCGCAGCCTGCTCGACGGCCGCGACGCCGTCACCGAGCAGCCCCGCGGCGAGCACTGGCGGAGGCGCGTCCGCGCCGGCCGCGTCCGCCCCGGGCGCCAGCGCCGCCGCATCCGGCTCCGTGTCGATCGGCAGCTACCACACCGACCCCGGCGAGCCAGAAGGGATGGCCGCCGTCAACGCGGCCTTCACGGCGGCGACCGGCATCGACGTGAAGATGAACACGGTCGACCACAGCACGTTCCAGAACCAGATCACGAACTACCTCGGCGGAACGCCGGAGACGGACTACACCTGGTTCTCAGGCTTCCGGATGAAGTTCTTCGCGGAGAAAGGCCTGACCCTTCCGATCGACGACGTCTGGGCCAAGGTCAAGGACAACTACACCGAGGGCTTCGCCCAGTCGGTCGTCGGCAACGACAGCAAGGTCTACGGCATCCCGGTCGACTACTACCCGTGGGCCGTCTTCTACCGGAAGAGCCTGTGGCAGGAGAAGGGCTACCAGATCCCCGCGACCTGGGACGACCTCAAGACCCTGTCCGCGAAGATGCAGAGCGACGGGCTGACGCCGATCGCGTTCGCCGACCAGGAAGGCTGGCCGGCGATGGGGACGTTCGACATCCTCAACCTCCGGCTCAACGGCTACGACTTCCACGTCGGGCTCATGGCCGGCACGGAGAAGTGGACGGACGCGAAGGTCACCGCCGTCTTCCAGAAGTGGAACGAGATCCTCCCGTTCCACGCCAAGGACTACGCCGGCCTGAAATGGACCGACGCGGCGAACACCCTGATCCAGAAGAAGTCCGGGATGTACCTGCTCGGCCTGTTCGTCTCCGGCGCGTTCAGCGCGACGAAGAACCCGGCCGATCTGGCCGATCTGGACTTCTTCGCGTTCCCGACGCTCGGCACCCAGTACGACGCCGAGGCGGCCCTCGATGCCCCGATCGACACGTGGCAGATGGCGGCGAAGTCGCCGAACCTCGCCACCGAGACGGACACCGGCAAGGCCTACCTCGAGTTCTGGGGCAAGGGCTCGACGCAGGACATCTTCTTCCAGCACCAGCCGGGCGTCCTGCCCACCGCCAAGGACAGCGACACCAGCAAGTACACCGACCTCCAGAAGAAGGCGGTCGAGATCGTCAGCAAGGCCAAGCGGATCACCCAGTTCCTCGACCGGGACACGCGGCCGGACTTCGCGACCCAGGACGGCAT
>DATBPR010000630.1:0-8600 GCA_036561285.1 Candidatus Limnocylindrales bacterium
AGGAGTACGGGATCTCGCAGATGCCGGTGTCCGAGGACGCCGAGGGCGACGCCGTGGCCGGGATCGTCGGGTCGATCCAGGAGAAGGGCCTGCTCGACCGGGCGTTCCGCGACCCATCGGTGGTCGAGCGGACCGTCGGCGAGGTGATGGACGGGCCGCTCCCGCTCGTCGACGCCTCGGCGACCCTCGACGAGGCGTTCGCGCTGCTCAGCGGCGGCGTCCCGGCCGTCGTGGCGATTCGCGGCGAGGCCCCGGCGGGGGTCGTCACCAAGCTCGACCTGCTCGAGTACCTCTCACACCGGGCCGCCGGCTGATCTTCAGACGACCGAGGTCGTCAGCACGATGTCGTTCGGCTTGAGCAGGGCGAGGTAGATCGGGCACCGCTCGCGCCACGCGGCGAACATCGCCTCGACCCGATCGGCGGGCGACGTCGTCGTCACGCGGATGTCGAGCGCGAGATCCGTCAGGTCCGGGATCGCGCCCTCGATCGCCACGAGGCCGCGCAGGTCGGAGGCGGCGCCGGCGACCGCCGTCACGTCGTCGATCTCGACGCCGAACTGCGGAGCCAGCGTGTCGCGCAGGAAGGCGACGGCGCAGCCGGCGAGCGCGCCGAGCAGGTAGGCCGTCGGGCTCGGCGAGAGGTTGCCGCCGCCGAGGACTCCCGGCAGGTCGGCGTCCCAGTTGAACGCGCCGGCCGACAGCCGGGCGCGGCCGTTGGCGAGGGTCGCGGTCACGGCCGGCTTCGATCGCGCCTTCTCCGGCTCGGCGCGGAACAGGCTCTCGGTCTCGTGGATCGTCGTGGCGAGCATGGCCTCGTCCTCCGTGGATCGTGCCCCGGCTGGGGTCGGGCCGATCGTCCGGCGAGGCGGCCAGGCGGCGGAACCGCGTCCGCACGCAATCGGAGGGGTTCCGTCGGCCGCGATGGCGGCCGACACGCAGCGGTCAGGTCCGGCGGAGGAAGCGGGCCACCGCGCCGGCACGGGCGGCGGGACCGGACAGGCCGAGCTTCAGGTAGACGTTCGAGAGGTGGCGCTCCACGGTCCGCGGGCTGAGGCCGAGCCGCGCCGCGATCTCCTCGTTCGTGGCGCCGTCCGCGCACAACCGGAGGACGTCGAGCTCGCGCGGCGACAGCGCGTCGATCGAACCGCCGCGATCGTGCTCGGCCCAGGCCTGACGGTCCGGCTCGAGGAACGACGTCACCTCGTCGACGAAGGTCGCCCATGCCGGCTCGCCGGCGAGGAGGATGTGGTTGTTGCTGTTCATCGCGACGAGGCGAGAGCCCGCGATGCGCGACGTGACCTCGACCGCGTTGTCGAATGTCGTCGAGCGGTCCCCGGTCGCCTGGAGGATGAGCGTCGGTGCCGTGATCCGCTCGAGGTCGTCGGCGATGTCCACCTCCTGGCGGCCGATGCGACTCGCGACGGCATTCTCCGGTGAGGTGGACATCCGCTGGAGCTCGTCGAACCAGCGCATCTGCTCCTCGGTGGCGTCCGGGATGAACCTCGACGTGAAGACCCGCCGGAACACGGCGTCTTCCCTCGCCCATCCCACGCGGATCATGCTCAGGTACGTCTCCTCCTCGGCCTGGCCATCCGCATCGCGCACGACCGGGATCCCGCAGACCGTGCCGTAGAGCACGAGCCGCGTCAGGCGCTCGGGGTGGGCGACCGCGTAGGCCAGCGCGGGACCGGAGCCGCCCGACATCCCGAGGAGCGCGAAGCGGTCGAGCCCGACCGCGTCGACGACCGCCTCGAGGTCGCTCAGACGGGCTCCGAGCGAGAAGTCGTCGACGTCCCAGTCCGACATGCCGAAGCCGCGCTCGTCGTACCGGATGACGGTCGCGATGGCGCCGAGGTCGTCGAGGAAGTGCCGCCAGACCGGGCTCCGCCAGTCGTGCTGGAGGTGGCTGAGCCAGCACGACGCGACGACGAGCGGCGGCCCGGATCCGTGGACGGCATATGCGAGTCGCGTCCCGTCCGCCGAACGGCAGAAGCGGATCTCCTGGTCGGCGCCGTGGAGCGGCGGTCTGGACCTCTCGGCCGTCACCATCTCGCCGCGATGGTACGCCCGCCCCGCCAGCCCGCCCTCGCCCAGCGAGCCCGCCCGCCAGCCCGCCCTCGCCCAGCGAGCGGCGGTTCGGCCCCCGATACGTCGTGCGCTTCCGAGCCCGATCCGCACTGGTTTCTCTCATGCGGAACCGTCGCTCCGAGAGGCGGGCCGGTCGGACTCCGGCCTCGTCCGACCGACGGAACGATCGTTCTGGTTGGCAGAAATCAGTCGGAATCGGCCGCCCTGCGCGGTCCGTGCGTGGCGGAGTGCGTGGCCGAAGGCGCGGCGGAACCGTCGGCGTCGTGGTCGGCCAAGCGCGACGCTGGCGCCGACATGCGGGAGTCGCTCGGCAGCAGCCCGATCTCGGTGCCCGCCAACCACGCGATGATCCGCCCCTGGTTCCGGACGTCCAGGGTGTAAGCCACGCACCGACCATCCGGCACCCACGGATGCGCCACCACGAGTCCCGCCTCTGCCAGCAGACGGAGCTGGCGCGAGACGGCCGGGCGCGACAGTCCGAGCCGCGTGGCGAGCGCCGAGGGCTGCGTCGGCCGGGTCGCGAGGACGGCGACGATGTCGCGTCGCGTCGGATCGGCGAGGAGGGCGATCCCGTCGCCGTTGCGCCGTGGCATCCCGGGAGGATGCCGCGGCGGGCTCAACCGGCGGTTACGCGGTCTACGACACCCAGGGCAGGTGGATCGGCAGGAAGGCGTTCAGCAGCAGGCCGAGCACGAGCAGCCCGCCGGCGCGCCGGGTGTGGATGAACGCCGCCCCGACGAACCACAGTGGCCAGCCGACGTAGCTGTGTGGCGGCGTCTCCGGTCGGGGCACCGAGAACGTCTTCAGGACCGAGAGCAGCCTGGGCAGCCCGAGCAGGACGAGGGCGACCCACGGGCCGATCCAGCCGATGAGCGCCGCGCCCACGACGATCGGGTAGAAGGCGACCATGAGCGCTCGAGCGACCGTCCGCGCCCGGCTCTCGCCGAGGATCACCGGCAGGGTCCGGACGCCCTTCTTCGTGTCCGCCTCAATCTTGTCGATGTGCTTCCCGAAGAGGACGGTTGTCACGAGGATCGCGTAGGGGAGGGAGGCGATCCACGTCCAGGCCGGGATCTGGCCCGTCGCCACGAAGAACGTGCCGACGGTCATCAGCGGGCCCCAGACGATGAACACGCCGGGCTCGCCGAGGCCGTGATGCTTGAGGCGGATCGGCGGCGCGACGTAGAAGACCGAGATGAACAGGCCGGCCAGGGCGAAGGCGATGACCAGCGGGCCGCGCGCCGCCGTCAGGAACAGCATGATCGCGAGGTCGATCGCGTTCACGAGCAGGATGGCCATCCCGAGCTGGCGCTTGGTGACCCAGCCCGACAGGATCGGGTGCGGGGCGTAGAGCGCCCGGACGTAGTCGTCGGTGTCGACCCCACCCTCGAGGTCGAAGTAGTCGTTGATCATGTTGTTCGCCGCGTGGGCGACGACGAGCCCGACCACCGCGAGCACGAGGTAGAGCCAGTTGACGGTGACGTCGTGGGTCAGCTGCATGGCCCCGACCGCGAGGAGCGCTCCGATCAGCCCCGACGTCGCGGTCATCGAGAAGACGGCCGCGCGGGTGATCACCAGCCACTTGCTGATCGCGTCGGGGTGGGTCATCCCCTCCGGCAGGTTCGCGGTGTTCAGCACGTAGCGCCACGTCGCGAGACGGCCGACGGGTGGCGGAGCGGTCGTGGCGGCCGCGGAGGTGGGGGTCGGGGCGACGGTCGGGTTGGTGGCCATGGCGTGGGCTCCGGAGCGGAAGAGACGGCTCGGAAACGTGCGGGTGAACCGTAGCACATTTCAGTCAAGCCTACGGCGGCGCGAGCGCCGTGGATCACTGTCGCTCAGCCGGGAACCGGGCCAGGTTCGGGAGCGAGCAGGCCGGACCGGCTGGCCAGGAGCGCGGCCTCCGTCCGGCTGGAGACCCCCAGCTTGTCGAGGATGTGGGTGACGTGGACGGACGCCGTCTTGGTCGAGATGAACAGCGCCTTCCCGATCTCCCCGTTCGTTCGCCCGGCGGCGACAAGGGCCAGGACCTCGTGCTCCCGGTCGGAGAGGCCCCAGCCATCGCCAGTTCGCGCTGGTGACATCCCCTGTGCAGCGGCCGCGGCGGCTGGGGCGCCGGCTTCCACGTCGAGTCGTCCGGCCCGAGCCAGCTCGTCGATCCGGCGCAGGAGGACGTTCATCCCGATCTCCGCCGCCAGCGCACGGGCTTCGCGGAGGGCCGCGGCCGCCGCATCCCGATCATCCGCCTGGAGCAGGGCCGCGGCGTGCCGGAACTCGACGTAGGCGACCCTCGGCCACATCCCGAGTGATGCGAAGGCCGTTGCGATCGGGGACCAGACAGCCGGGTCATCCGTCCCCGCAGCGCGGCCGGCCTCGGCCGCCGCGAGCGACGCGTTCGCGGTCCACCACGGGGTGGATCCGGCCCCCGCGACGAGGCGGCCTCCGGCGATGTCGGCGGCCAGCGCCGCATATCCCCGCGCCCGCTCCCGGGTCGCCTCGATCTCCGATTGATCGCGGCGACCGTGCCGGCCCTCGACCAGGTCGGCCGCGGCGCCAGCGCCCTCTGCCGCGAGGCTCGACCGGACGGTGAGATCGTCGAGACCGTCGAGCAGGCGGATACCCGCTTCGACATGATCCAGAGTACCGGCATGATCGCCAGCCGCACCGCTGCGGTAGGCTCGAGCGAGTTCCATGAAGGCAAGCAAGTCGCCTTCCAGCTCGACCGAATGCGCGATCGCCGCCTCGATCGAACGATCGGCTGCCGCGACGTCGCCACGACCGGCGGCGAGCTGGGTCGCGACAATCTCCCGCCAGGTCGTCGGCATCCCCGGCACGTCGAGCGAACGCGCCTCCTCGATCGGTCCGTCCGCCTCGTGCCAGCGGCCGGCGAGGTAGTGGCACGCGGCAAGCCCGGGCAGGTTCCACGGGTCCCAGGAGCGGGCGGCGTCCAGCTCGCGACTCCTCCGGAGGCCTTCGACCCACACGCGGAGGGAAAGGTCGAGGAGCCCGGTGTCAAGCAGGGCAGCGCCGAAGTTCGTGATCGTCACGCCGAAGTCGTCCAGCCAGCCGTGCTCGGCCTGGAGGGCGTCGATCCGGCCGAAGTCCGCCAGACCGTGATCGACGTGCCCGAAGGTCAGCAGCGCGATCCCGCGCTGGGCCAGGGCGCGAACGAGCAGACTCGGGTCGCCGAGCTCCTCGGCACCCGCAACGGCGCGCTCGCAGAGCACGAGTGCGTCGCGAAGTCGATTGCCCATCCACGCGGACGAGGCCATGCCGAGCAGCGCATCCAGCCCTCCGGCGGTGTGCTCGTCCGGTGGCAGCACGCGGGCCGCCTGGTCGGCCATGTCGCGTGAGGCCGCCTCCTCGCCGACGTCGTTGTAGATCCGGCTCAGCGCCATCCGGAGCTCGACGGCCGTGACCGGATCGCCGGCGTCGTCGGTTCGACCGATCCAGTCGCGAAGGAGCGCGATGGCCCGCGGCGCCTCGCCCGACCTGTCCAGGGCGAGGGCGACCCGGGTCACGGATGACCGCAGGCGCGGATCGGATTGGGCGGCCCCGGGCGCGAGGGCCACCAGCTCCGATGCTCGCTCGAAGGCGGCGATCCCTTCGGCCCACGCAATGGCCCGGAACGCGAGGCGGGCGGATTCCACGTAGGCGTCAATGGCTTCTTCGGCTTCGCCGGCCCGGTCGAGGTGGAGCGCGAGCTGTGCGGCGGCGACGGCGGGCGCGCTCGATCGCAGGTCGGGGTGGTCGCGCAGGACCCGGGCGACTCGGCGGTGGAGATCGACGCGCGTCGCGGGGAGCAGGTCCTCGTGGACCGCCTCGGCCAGCAGCGCATGCCGGAAGCGGTACGAATGCCCGTCGTCCGAGGGCACGAGGATCGATCGGTCGACCGCGATCGCGAGCGCTGCCTCGACCGCCTCGATCTCCAGTCCGAGGACAAGCGACAGGAGCCGTTGGTCGACCGCCTGTCCGACGACGGCGCACGCGCCCAGGACGCGGATCACGGCTGGCTCGACGGCGGCCAGACGCATGAGCAGGACCCCACGGAGGGACTCCGGCAATGAGCCCGAACGGACGTCCAGGGCCACGAGCTCCTCGACGTGGAACGGGTTGCCGTCGGCGCGATCCGCGATCCGACGGGCGAGCTCGTCGGTGGTGTCGCCGCGGAGCTCGGTGACCTGGGCGACGACGTCGTCGACGTCCAGTGGGACGAGCTCGATCCGGGCCCGGACGTAGCCACGGCTCAGCTCGGCCAGCACGGGCCGGAGCGGATGGCGGCGATGGATCTCGTCCGAACGGTAGGCGGCCACGATGACCACCCGGCTCTCCCGGATCCGGCGGGCCAGGAACAGGAGGAGGTCCAGGGTCGACTGGTCTGCCCAGTGCAGGTCGTCGATCATCACGACGAGGTCGTCCGGGCCTGCCGCATCGACCAGGAGGTCGTAGATCTCGAGGAACCGGCTCAGGCGGGCGACCACGCTGCCGGAGACCGGGAGGTCGCCGGCGCCGGCAAGGACCATTCGGAGGCGCTCGATGCGCGGCCGGAGCGACGCGTCGGCTCGCAGGGCATCGAGGATCTCGAGGACGGGCGCGAACGGGAGGTCGCCGTCCCCGATCTGGAGGCACGAGCCGCGTGCGACGCGGACGGTCCGGGAGGGCGTCACTCCGGGCGCGGACCCCGCTCCGAGAAGCTGGACCAGCTCCGCGAGGAGGCGCGTCTTGCCGATGCCGGCCTCGCCGGAGACGAGCACGACCCGGCGCTCGTCGTCGCCGCGCTGGACGGCCTCGAGGAGGTCGGCCAGCTCGCGATCGCGTCCGATCAGACGGGAGCTCGATGAGCGGCGGGGCATCGTCGCCATGCTACGACCCGTCGCGACCGGCTCTGCTGCTTACCGGACGGCGGGATGACCCCACGGAACGTGGAACAGACGCGCCCGGAGCGACCGGCGCGAGATGGCGGTGGCCGGCGCCGGCGCCGCTGCCGGCAGCGTGCCGGTCCGCGACGTCGACAACCGGAGCCGGTCCCGGTCTGCGGCACGCCGGCGATCGGCGGCGAGGGTGTCGGCGAGCCGGAGGTTCGCTCGAGGATCCATGGTTGGCTCCAGTGGCTTCGTGGGACCCGATCTGATGAATGGATCCTGGGCTCGTGGAAGCGACCTGCCATCCGGCGATGCCTTACGCGCGAGTGGCGGACTACCTCATTTCCGTCGGCCTCGCCGTGCGCCGCGGATGCGATGATCTCGAGGTGACTGAGTTCGACGACGCCTTCGAGACCCTCGCCGTCCACGCCGGCGCCGAGCCCGACGAGATCACCGGCGCGGTCTCGCCGCCGATCTACCAGACCTCGACCTACCGCCAGGACGGCGTCAACAGCCCGCGTGGCGGCTACGACTACGCCCGGAGCGTCAACCCGACTCGCGAGCGGCTCGAGCGGGCCGTCGCGGCCCTGGAGCGGGGCACGCACGGGATCGCCTTCGCCAGCGGCTCGGCGGTGACGGCCGCGATCGCCCAGTTCGCCTCGAGCACGGACGAGATCGTCGTCGGCGACGACGTCTACGGGGGCACGTTCCGCTACCTCGAGCGCGTCCACCGGCCGAGCGGCGCCGCCGATGCCCGATTCGTCGATCTGTCGAGCCATCCGGATCAGCTCTGGGAGCAGCTCACCGACCGGACCCGGCTCGTCTGGTTCGAGAGCCCGTCGAACCCGAACCTCAAGCTGGTCGACATCGCCGCCGCCGCGCGGACGATCCGCGATCGCTCCGCCCAGTCCGGCGCCGCGCGGCCGCTCCTCGTCGTCGACAACACGTTCGCCTCGCCGGCCCTCCAGAACCCGCTCGCGCTGGGTGCCGACATCGTCTTCCACTCGGCGACCAAATACCTCGGCGGCCACTCCGACACGATCCTGGGGATCGCCATCACCCGCGATGACGCCATCGCCGAGCGGCTCCACTTTCTCCAGAACGCCATGGGGGCGGTTCCCGGGCCCCTGGATTGCTTCCTCGTCCTGCGCGGGCTGCGGACCCTTCACGTCCGGGTGGAGCGACACGTGGCCAACGCGACCGCGATCGCGACGTTCCTCGCGCAGCGGGAGGACGTCGAGACCGTGTTCTACCCGGGCCTGACGGACGGACCGCATGCCCATCCCTCCGCCGAGCTGGTCGGGAGCGGGCGGCAGATGCGGGCGGGCGGCGGGATGGTGTCGTTCATCGCACGCCCCGCGAACGGTCGGTCCGCCGCGGAACGCGCCATCGTGATCGCGGAATCGACCCGCCTGTTCACGCTGGCGGAGTCGCTCGGCGGCGTCGAATCGCTCGTGGAGATCCCGGCGATGATGACCCACGCCTCGGTCGCCGGGTCGCATCTCGAGGTCGATCCGGCGCTCGTCCGCCTGTCGGTCGGGATCGAGAACGTCAACGACCTGATCGCGGACTTGCGGAACACGCTCGACGCGGGCTAGCGGCGCCGCGCTGCCGCAAGGGGCGGGACCCGGGAGCCCGCGAGGGGGAGAGAAC